>NZ_CATNHG010000081.1:0-52821 GCF_950097965.1 Bacillus sp. T2.9-1 | reverse complement strand
GGTTTTTAAAAAAAGAAAAAAACGAAATTTTGATGAAAGAAAATGTTTAGAAAGCGGATACAAAATTAAAAGTTTTATTTTATAAAAAGGGAGCTAAAAAAACTCCCACAAAAACTTGACTCAATCTAAAAGAAATATTTGGTTGACCACATGAAAAAAAACTGTTAACATCACATTATATTTCTTAAATAAATTACATGCTATGAATGTTATGGATCAAACTATAACAGGAGCAGCTTCTGGAGAGACCGTTTGGATTCCCAAACGGCACCGAAGGATTCACAATCTCAGGTAAAAGGACAGAAGAACAACCAATACATATTTATAATCATGTCCTGGTTCTTCTTATCCTTTGAAACAGATTGGTGTATCCAATCTGTTTTTTTCATACATTCATTAAATCGTTTTATTTGAGAAGCAAACAAAATTGTGAGGTATGAGGTGAAATAATGGTTCAACAACGTCGAGCAGTCGTAAGTGTCATTGGAAAAGATCAAATTGGAATTATCAGTAAGGTAACAACAATCCTTTCTAATAATCACATTAATATCCTAGATATCAGTCAAACCATCCTACAAGATTTCTTTACAATGATGATGTTAGTAGATATTACCGATAAAGAAAACTTGGATAACTTAACAAAACAGTTTGATGAATTAAGCGAGCAACTTCATTTAAAAATTAATATCCAATTAGAAGAAATTTTTCAATCCATGCACCGTGTCTAAGAAAAGAGGGTCAGAAAATGAAAATTGCATTGAATGAAATGATGGAAACCATTAATATGGTACAGATGGAAAGCCTTGATATTCGTACTGTTACGATGGGAATCAGCCTTTATGATTGTGCTGATTCAGATTTTCAAAAGTTAAATGAGTCTGTCTATAAAAAAATTACAAAGTATGCAAGCAAATTAACGGAAGTAGCAAATGCTGTTGAAAAGGAATATGGAATTCCCATTATTAATAAGCGTATTTCTATCACTCCAATTGCAGAAATTCTAGGAAATAGTACAGTAGAACAAGCAGTAACCCTAGCAAAAACATTAGATAAAGCCGCAAAAGATTTAAATGTAGATTTTATAGGTGGATATTCTGCCCTTGTACATAAGGGGATTACTAAAGGTGATCAAACATTATTAGCTGCCCTTCCAGAGGCACTTTCTGTGACAGAACGCGTTTGTGCCTCCGTATCTGTTGCTACGACTAGAACCGGTATTAATATGGATGCAGTAAAACAAATGGGTGAAATAATTAAAAAAGCTGCTGAAAATACAAAAGATCAAAATGGTCTAGCATGTGCTAAGCTAGTGGTTTTCTGTAATCCTGTTGAAGATAACCCATTTATGGCTGGAGCCTTCCATGGAGCAGGTGAAGGAGAAGTTGTAATCAATGTTGGTGTTAGTGGACCTGGCGTTGTATTAAGTGCATTGAAGAAATATCCTGAAGCTGATTTAGGAGAAGTCTCAGAAATCATCAAAAAAACAACTTTTAAAATAACTCGAGCTGGGGAATTAATTGGACGAGTAGTTGCGGAACGTTTAGATGTACCATTTGGAATTATGGATTTATCCCTTGCACCGACTAATGCTATTAATGATAGTGTTGCAGAAATATTAGAAGAGATTGGTTTGGAACGTGTCGGAACACATGGGACCATTGCAGCATTAGCTTTAATGAACGACGCAGTTAAAAAAGGTGGAGCAATGGCAAGTAGTTATGTTGGTGGATTAAGTGGCGCCTTCATTCCAGTAAGTGAGGATAATGGAATGATTAAAGGAATTTTAGATGACAGCTTAACCCTTTCTAAACTGGAAGCAATGACTTGTGTATGCTCTGTTGGACTTGATATGATTGCCCTGACTGGAGATGTTACAGCAGCTACGTTATCAGCAATCATTGCCGATGAAGCAGCTATTGGAATGATTAATAAAAAAACAACAGCTGTCCGTGTCATTCCTGTCCCAGGAAAGAAAGAGGGAGAAATCGTAGAATTCGGCGGTCTTTTAGGTCGAGCACCTGTAATGGGAGTTAATCCATTTAGTTCAGCTAAACTCATTGACCGAGGCGGACGTATACCATCTCCCCTACAAGCATTAATTAACTAATAGTATCTTTACATGACAAATACATGAGGCTGGGACATAAGCATTTCATTCAACAATAAACACGAACTATTATGTAATTAATTTGCATGAAAATTCGTGTTTATTGTTTTGAAAAAGGTTTAAAAAACGAAGTGTAATGGAGCGGAGGATGCTCGACTCCTGCGGGAAATAGAGGAAAGGCTGAGACCCCGCAGCGCAGCGAGGAGGCTTAGCTTCCTCCCCGGCGCATCGTGCGTCCGTAGCGCAATGGAACGACTTAGTTTTTACACCTGACTATATTTAAAAACATAGAAAACCATCATGAGAAAGTAGCTTTATTTAAAAGCTACTTTAGAGATTATTCGTCTTTAAAGATTAGTTTTTTAGTTTTGTCCCAGCCTCACCTTCTTGTTAGAAGCGAAAACCAATTATTTAGGCACAGGTTTAATCCATAAGAACAGCAAGAATACTAAGCTTATGTAACCAAATATAGGATATAAAAAGGATAATAATGTGCCATACTGTACGAAACTAATTAAATAGGAAACCAAAATAATTCCACCGATTATTACCATACTTGGTAAAGGAATGAAGCTCCGCAACTGCCTCTCTAACCCATAAATATTCCCGATTACCGAACTGAAAATTTCTCCATATATGACTAAAATATAAACCCATGAAAGCTGTGGAGCTAAATTTTTCATAATAATAGCCATAGGAATAGAATACAGATAAACATCCTTCAGCATAATAAGGGAAAAATGACTGGATATTAGAATCATCATTAGAGCAATTCCACCTAAAATACCTCCCCATTTAACCACTTCTTCATCACCAATTTCAGAGGCTGCAGGTACTAGCACAGCAATTGCTAAAGCCAAATTTAAGGCAGTATACGAAAACGGAGAGCTGATCGTTTTCCAAGTAATGGTCTCCATTTGAAATATCTCTCCCAAAAATCCTGGCAAAGAAATAGAAAGTATAAAGAGAATAAAGCTGAAACTGATCATAATAGGTACAACAAATGTGTTTACGGCAAATAACCCTCTTGTTCCTACCATCATAACCATTAAAGAAAGGACAATTGTAAAAATGACGCCAACCGTTTTATCTAGGCCGAGCTGCTCTTCAAATACAGCACCAGCTCCTGAAAACATCACAGCACAGACTCCTATTAGCATAAGTAATAATAGAATGTTAATCATTGTTCCTATGACATTACCAAATAAGTAAATAGTAAACTCTTGATAGGAAGATGCCTTTATTTTGACCGAAATACGCATTAGTTTCGCCCCAAAATACGCAAAAATAAATCCACTTACAATGATTCCTAACAAGCCGATAAATCCATATTGTGAAAAAAAGACTACTATCTCTCTTCCTGTCGCAAATCCAGCACCGACAACAGTACCTACATACACCGCTGCTAGCTGTATTGCAGCATACCATTTATTTTTCACAGATTTCCCTCCCTACATCAACTATATGTAGAAATGGACAAACAATGACGAGCATTTTCTCTAAATAAAAAATAAATTTTTAAATGAAATAGCTTCCTAATTTTGAACAAGAATATTTACATTTGGATTAGGAAGAACCCAGTCTATCTTCCTCCCATTCTGTATGCAAGTAAAGAGTCTTCAGGAGATTTTTAAACGGAATAAAATTCCATTAATATTTTTTAAGCAAAAAACTTGAAAGTCAAAAAAGGTCAAAGTATAATCATAATTACAAAAGGTCAATATTAGTCAAAATCAAAAGGAGGATATTTAATGATGAAATGTGAAATTTGCCAACAAAACAGTGCCACAATCAGCTTACGATTTGTATTAAACAATATGGAAAGCACAATGAATATTTGTCATGTTTGCTATCAAAAAGAAAAGCAAAAAATGACAGCACAAAACGGCCCAATGTTTTTCCAACCTTCCCCTTTTGACGAGTTATTTCAATCACTTAACCAATCAAATTCATTAGGGGGAGCTAGTGCTTCAAAGGAAGCTCCTTTTATTAATAACAATAAAAAAGCTGGCATTCTCGATAAACATGGGAAAAACTTAAATCAAATGGCTAATGCTGGTTTGATTGACCCAGTTATCGGAAGAGAAAATGAAATTGAACGTATAATCGAGATTCTAAATCGAAGAAATAAAAATAATCCAGTACTAATCGGGGAACCTGGTGTCGGGAAAACAGCGATAGCAGAAGGATTAGCTTTAAAAATTATGGAAGGCAATGTTCCAAAAAAATTACAAAATAAAGAAATTTACTTATTAGATGTGGCTTCCCTTGTATCAAATACAGGTATTCGCGGTCAATTTGAAGAAAAAATGAAGCAAGTCATTCAAGAAGTACAAGCTAGAAAAAATGTTATTGTCTTTATTGACGAAATCCATCAGTTAGTAGGTGCAGGCTCTGCAGAAGGCTCTATGGATGCTGGGAATATTTTAAAACCAGCATTAGCTCGCGGCGAACTGCATATCATTGGGGCAACAACCTTAAAAGAATATCGTCAAATCGAAAAGGATGCTGCCTTAGAGCGACGATTCCAGCCAGTGCAAGTAAGTGAGCCATCTGTGGAAGCTACATTATCGATTTTAAATGGCATTAAGGATAAATATGAAAAATTCCATGAAGTTTCTTACACGGAAGATGCAATAAAAGCATGTACTGAGCTATCCCATCGTTATATTCAAGACCGCTTCTTACCAGATAAAGCGATTGACTTAATGGATGAGGCTGGTTCTAAAATGAATCTTTCTTCTACTTATCAAAACACGGAAGAAATCGAAAATCGTCTTGCTATGATAGCAAAAGAAAAAGAAAAAGTATTAAAAGAAGAAAATTATGAAAAAGCAGCTCAACTGCGCAAAGAAGAACAACAGCTTGAAAAGGCATTAAATGAACCAAACAATGATGATAAGCCGATTGTGGATGTTGCCCTTATCCAGCAATTAATCGAAAAGAAAACGGGCATTCCAGTAGGAAAATTACAGGAAGATGAACAGCAAAAAATGAAGTTTTTAAGTGATCGATTAGCAGCAAAAGTAATTGGACAGGATGAGGCTGTTCGCAAAGTGGCTAAAGCCATTAAACGTAGTAGAGCAGGACTTAAATCAAAAACGAGACCAATTGGTAGCTTCCTTTTCGTCGGTCCAACTGGTGTGGGGAAAACGGAACTTACCAAAACACTAGCAGAAGAATTATTCGGCAGCAAGGATAGTATGATTCGCCTAGATATGAGTGAATATATGGAGAAACATAGCATTAGTAAAATCATTGGTTCTCCTCCAGGATATGTTGGTCATGAAGAAGCAGGACAATTAACAGAAAAAGTTAGAAGAAATCCATATAGCATTATTCTGCTAGATGAAATCGAAAAAGCACATCCTGATATTCAATCCATCTTCTTGCAAATTCTAGAAGACGGACGCTTAACAGATAGCCAAGGACGCACTGTCAGCTTTAAAGACTCTGTTATTATTATGACAAGTAATGCAAGTGTCGCCCATAAACATAGGGTTGTTGGCTTTGGAAATAATGATGCAATCGAAGAAAGCAATCTTTTACAAACATTAGGAAACTTCTTTAAACCAGAATTCCTTAACCGCTTTGATGCGATTATCGAGTTTAAATCATTGGAAAAAGAACACTTACTACAAATTACAGACTTATTATTAGAGGAACTTTCTCAAAATTTACAAGAACAGCAAATCACTTTACAAGTAACCGAAACGGCCAAAGAGAAAATCGTAGAATTAGGAACACATCCAAGCTTTGGTGCTCGTCCTTTAAGAAGAGTAATTCAAGAGCATTTAGAAGATCAATTAGCAGATGTTATTCTCGATGAGCCAACAGTTAAAGAATTAACTGCAGTTATTGAGGATGACCAAATTAAGGTCAAACCAGTGCAAACACAATCTATTAGTCAGTAAATAAAAAGAAAACCGTGGGGCAATCCCACGGTTTTCTTTTATAGATTTCGGTCATCTACAGAACTTAACCACTCATCAATTACGCCGACAACTGACTCTACACAGCCATTTTCAAATGGAGAGATTAAATTAGCCTCTTTCACTAATTCCGTAAACGGCATGCTTCCCCCTAATTTGCATAGCTTAACATAATCAGCCCAAGCATCTTCTTGATTCTCTCTTGAACGTTTCCAGAATTGGAATGCACAGATTTGCGCCAATGTATAATCAATATAATAAAATGGAGAACTAAAAATATGCCCTTGCTTTTGCCAGAAGCCACCATTCTCTAGAAACTCATTTCCATCATAATCAAGATGTGGACTATATTTTTTTTCGATATTTCTCCAAGCCTGTTTTCTTTCTTTTGGAGTAGCGGTCGGATTTTCATATACCCAATGTTGGAATTCATCCACTGATACTCCATAAGGAAGGAATAAGAGTGCTGAGCTTAAATGAGAAAACTTATATTTCTCTACATCTTCTTTAAAGAATAATTCCATCCATGGCCATGTAAAGAACTCCATACTCATCGAATGAATTTCTGCAGCTTCATATGTCGGCCAATAGTATTCAGGAATATCAAATCCACCACTAGAGTACACTTGGAATGCATGACCTGCTTCATGTGTTAATACATCAATATCTCCTGAAGTTCCATTGAAGTTAGAAAAAATAAATGGCGCTTTATAATTTTCAATAAAGGTACAATATCCTCCCCCTGCTTTTCCTTTTTTAGCAACCAAATCCATTAATTCTGTTTCTCTCAAATAGGAAAAGAAATCACCAGTTTCTTTTGATAGTTCCTTATACATTTTTTGACCATTTTCAACTATCCAGGCTGGATCTCCTTTAGGAGTAGCATTCCCCGTTAAAAATTCGAATGGTTCGTCATAATATTTTAAGGAGTCGACCCCTATTCTTTTTTGCTGTCTTTCTTTTAATTTTGTTGTTAATGGGACGATATGTTCTTTTACTTGATCTCTAAATGCGGCAACCATTTCTGCATTATAATCGGTACGATACATACGATAGTATGCTAGCTCGACAAAGTTTTCATATCCTAGCTTTTTGGCAATTTCTGTACGAACCTTTACCATATCATCATATATTCTATCTAACTGCTCTTCATGCTCACCAAAGAAAGCAAAACGGGCTTCACTAGCAGCCTTTCTAGTATCACGGTCTTTTGATTCCGTAAATGGCTGCAATTGTGCAAGTGTTCTTTCTTCTCCCTCAAACATTATCTTTGCAGAAGCTACAAGCTTTGTGTATTCTGTTGATAGTTTATTTTCTTGTTGCAAAAGCTCTACTACTTCTTCTGAGAACACTTTTAATTGAGCTTCCGCTAATGCAAATAGCTGATGTCCCCATTTTTCTTCCAATTGTTCTTTAAACTTAGATTTTACAAGCGCTTCGTAATATTTAGTAGTAAGCCCCTCCACCTTAGGAGATACTTCATCCATATAATCTTGTTCTTTTTGATAAAATTCATCATTTGTATCAACAGAGTGTCGAATATAGCATAAATTAAACATTGTAGAAACATCATTTCTTAGCTCGTTTATTTTCTCTATCGCAGTAATTTGCTGCTGAACATGTTCTGCATTATTAAAATCTACTAATAGTTCATTCATCTTAACTGCAAACTCTTCAATATTTGGTCTTTTGTATGTAAATTCCGAAAATTTCATTTATATACCCCCTATTTCTTCTATGTATCACTATAATTATACATGAATATTAACAACACAAATACATAAAAGCGAAATTCGTAAGGAAGATTTATTTCAAATAGTTCCTTCGAAATAAACCTTTATCCTATTTATGAATACTCGCTTTTTACATTATACAATGACTATTTTCCAACTGATAAACCAAGGCGTTTAATTAATTCAATTGCCACATCTTTTTCTCCTGGTGATAGTTCAGACATGATTTCATGGATTCTTTGTTCGTGATTTGGAAAAATGCTTTCAATCAACTGTTTGCCATTTTCCGTTATTTGAGCGAATGTGACTCTTCGATCTGTTGGACAGGCAATTCTTCTTAAATACCCTTTTTCTTCCAGTTTATCAACTACATAGGTAATACTTCCACTTGCTAATAAAATCTTACCTCCTATTTGCTGTAACGGTTGATCTCCTTTATGATACAACAATTCGAGAACAGCAAACTCAGTTGGATTCAATCCATTTGCAGTAATTAATTTATTCACATTTTCATTGATTGCTCGAAATGCTCGAGACATAACAATATATAATTTTAATGATTGTTCAATATCTTTTTTTTCCATATAAAACTTCCCTTATTAGAATAATTCATTATCTCGAATTCAGATAAATTATAGTATTCTCCCTTAGATTTGTCAATTTCTGTAGAACTCCGCCTGTCATTGAGCTTTTACCATTTCATGTTATAATGAAGTTTATACATTGGAATTTCGTTATGGAGAATCTATTAATGAAAATAACTACACAAAAAAAAATTTCGTATATTGTAATCGTTGTTATTCCTATTATGATTACTGCAGTTCTTTTTTTTAATTACCAAATAAATAAAGAAGAAGCCAAAAATAAAGCTCATGCAGAATGGGTTGCTTCCATCCACCAAAAGCAATGGGACTCTTATATAAACAAAGTAGTATCCTCTTTAAATATATTAAGTCTATCTATTCAACCAAATATTGATACACCTAATGAGATGGATAGCTTACTTAAAAAAGTATTTACGAATGAGCATATCTATGGGGGTTTATTTTTACTCGACAGTAAAGGGAAAACGATTGCAGGGGTAAATGATACTTATGATTCCATTGATATTTCAGAGGAAGATTATATATTGGAAGTTATAAACTCAAAGGATTTAGTGATTTCTAATCGAGAAGAAGTATTAAGTAACGGACAGAAGGTTATCGGTATTGCAATGCCAATATTAGGTCAACATAATAGACTAGACGCGATTATAACAGCATATCTTCGTGTCGATTACCTTATTAATTTAACGAAGATGTTATCCTCAGAGGAAAATATTGCGATTATGAATGGGCAAAAAGAAACCATTCTCTATATAAATGATGGTGCAACTTTAGGCGAAAATGTCATTAACATGCCGATTGACCGTTTACCTTGGTCAATCATGGTTGAATTAGTAAAACCGAATATTTGGAACATTGTCAAAGCAAATATTTGGATACCTCTGTTCTTCATTCTCATTTTTCACCTTATTTATCTGATTATGATTCTTTACTATCAAAGAAAAGTAAGAAAGGAAGAAACAAAAGAGAATGAAATCCAAAAATTAGAGCTTGTTGGTAATTTAGCTGCTAGTTCAGCTCATGAAATTAGAAACCCTTTAACAGGAATTAAAGGATTGATCCAATTATTAAGTGAAAAACATCAAGATCAAAAGGATCAGCTATACTTTTCCATTATCCAAAAAGAAATTGCTCGAATAAATGAAATTGTAAGTCAATTCCTCATTTTAGGAAAGCCTACAGCACAAAAAAAACATAATATGAATTTAAAAATGATTATAGCAGAACTTAATCCACTTATTATTTCAGAAGCAAATTTATATAATGTAAAGTATATTGAAAAAGTGCCTGATGAAGACATTTATGTACTTGGAATAGCAGATCAAATGAAACAAGTACTGTTGAATTTAACAAAAAATGCACTTGAAGCAATGGAAAATGGTGGTCAATTAGAGCTTACAGTTCGTCCTATTCGTTCAAACGTACTTATTTCAGTAACGGATAATGGTATAGGCATGTCCAGCCGTCAATTAAAGAAAATATTTGAACCATTTAACACTTCGAAGGAATCAGGTACCGGCTTGGGGCTTGTTGTATGTAAAAGAATCATTGAATCATTCGATGGTGAAATACAAATATCTAGTAGAGAAAAGAAAGAAACAAGGGTGAATATTATTTTACCTTTAATAGACTAACAACCTACTTCTTCGCTTCTTGCATGTTCCTTTATATTTCCCTTCTTTCCACAAAGAGGGGAATAACTATTGAACAAAAGATGCTTTTTTCTTTATCCTGATCGTGGACACATGCGGAATAATGGGGTATTAACATCATTTAATTACAGAAGGGCATTGATTTAGATGAGATATTATTAGGTAATTACTGCCATTACCCTTCACCAATATTATTTAATAGTATATTATCTATATACAACCTCAGAATAATTTTTGCGCTTATATTGACTAGCATTAGACCAAAAAATTCGAGTGTTTTTATATTTTCTTTTTATTTGTTTTCTTTTTTCTCGTTCGTAACGAAAAACAAGCTGATATTTATAGATTAATTCATCAAGCTCTTGACTTAACCTAATCGTCTCCGCATCAATAGTACCAAGCTCTTTTGCTGTTTTTATCATTACCTCCCTCTTCTCTTGAATTTCATCTAACAATTCTGTTTTCTTACAATACACCTTTTTCTTCCTCCTAATCAAATTCCAACTTTCAAACAATTCATTATTGTTTACTTGATGAATTATTACAATAAAACAAATAAAAGTAAATAGATTCGCAATATTAGACATTTTTTTAAGAAAAAATAGGTAAAAAGACCTATTTATCTATCTAACCATTACTGTTGTTCGACAAGAAACGCGACGAAAATAGTCGAATGGTATGACTAAAGTAAGCAAACGCTTTCTTTTTGGTTATTTCCGCCCATTATTTCCCCTCATATAAAAAAAGCTAGTACTCTTTATATTAAAAAAGGATTAAATAGATAAAAATCTATTCAATCCTAAATGAAATTTTATAGCTTTATTCCATCTTATTTAAAAATCGGAAGTGTACTTAATCTTTCAATGGCCTCTTGTAATCTATCCACTTCTGTTAATAACCCCACTCGAACATATCCCTCTCCAAATTGACCAAAACCCGATCCTGGAGCCATTGCAATATGTACTGTCTCTAATAAATAATCACTAAATTCTTGTGACGTAAAACCATCTGGTATTTTCAGCCAAGCAAAGAAGGATCCCTCTGGCGCCTTCACTTCCCAACCAATTTCGTTGAGTCCTTTTATTAATATATTTCGTCTCTTTTCATAAAGCTCATTCATCCTTTTTACACTCTCTTGAGATTCTGTTAATGCCGTGTAAGCAGCTTCCTGTATCGCACCAAATAAACTTACATACAGATGGTCTTGGTAAAGATTAATAGCTGAAATAACACTGCTATTTCCAACTGCAAAGGCTACTCTCCAGCCTGCCATATTAAACGTCTTTGACAATGTATATATTTCAACTCCAATATCCTTTGCTCCATCAGCTTGAAGAAAACTAATTGGTTTCTTTCCATCAAAGCCAATCGCACCATATGCAAAATCATGGACAACACAAATGTCATGCTTTTTACTTAGAGAAACTGTCTCATCAAAGAATTCCTTTGTTGCTATCGCTCCTGTCGGATTGTTTGGGTAATTTAAAAACATTAACTTTGCTTTCTCTAAATCCTTTTCTGCTATATCCTTATAATTGGGCAAAAACCCATTTTGTTCTCGCAACGGCATCATAACTGTTTCTGCTTGTGCTAAAGCAATCCCAGATAAATAGTCGGGATAGCCAGGATCTGGAACCATTACTGTTTCTCCTGGATTTAATAGACATAACGGAATTTCAACAAGACCTGCCTTCCCCCCAAATAAAATAGCCACCTCTGTTTCAGGATTTAAATCTACATTATATTCTTGCTTGTAAAATAGAGAAATGGCCGTTTTTAAATGAGGATAGCCTCTAAAAGGTGAATACTTATGGTTTTTCGGTTCTTCTGCTGCAGCTTGCAGGCTCTGGATAATAGTAGAAGGAGTCGGTTGATCTGGATTACCTTGTCCTAAATTAATCACATCATAACCTCTCTCAATATAGCTATTAACTTTTGTAACTAATGAAGCAAAGAATTGTTCTGGCAAATTTTTCAATAACTGAGATTGTTCATATTTCTTCATATAACTCACACCTTCTTTAAACGATAAAGTGAAACTTCCATCAGGGAAATTTTTCTTCTTTTTCCCCGCTGATGTTAATGGAATCATTCAACCTTTACAAACAGTTGATTATCAAATCTCCTACAAAAAGAAATGAGCGTGTTCCTGTCCGTTAATAGTGGGATAATCGCTAAAAATATTTCACTTACTTAAATGATGCAATACAAAAATAATCATTTAATAATTCGCTTTTTTATGATATAACCAAATTACCTTAATAATTGGATTTTTTAGTTGATTATCATTATATAGGAAAATAACGAAGATGAATAGAGGTGTTAGCTTTTGAATTTTCGAATTAGTTTGATTCAAATGGATATTGCATTCGGTAAACCAGAAGATAATTTTCAGCAAGCAGAAGAAAAAATTACGGCCGCTTGCAAAGATAACTGCGATATCATTGTATTGCCTGAGCTATGGTCAACGGGCTATGACTTAGCAAGACTTTCATCAATTGCTGATAATCATGCCAAAAGAACTATCTCTTTTTTAAGTGAATTAGCACTTAAACATCAAGTTCACATCATTGGTGGATCTATTGCGAATAAGAAGGAAAATGGCATATTTAATTCCCTTATTGTTATAGATAAATCAGGAAATGTCGCCCACACCTATGACAAGCTCCACCTTTTCCAATTAATGGATGAACATTTATATTTAAAAAGCGGAACATCAAGTGGATTGTTTTCTTTAGAAGAGAGAATGTTTGCTAGTATGATTTGCTATGATATTCGCTTCCCAGAATGGATAAGAGCACATACAACAAAAGGGGCGGAAGCAATCTTTGTTGTTGCTGAATGGCCAAAGCCAAGATTGGCACACTGGAAAAGCCTCCTTATTGCTCGAGCCATTGAAAATCAATGCTTTGTAATTGCTTGTAATCGCGTTGGTGCAGATCCTGATAATGTCTTTGCAGGACATAGTATGATTATTGATCCATGGGGAGAAATCGTAGCAGAAGCCGGTGAAGAAGAAGAAATTCTAACAGCCTCTGTTCATTTAGATAAAGTTACAGAAGTTCGGAAGACTATCCCTATTTTTACCGATCGCAAACCAGAATTTTATAATTGATTTTAGCATTTTTATAAAAATATTCTAAGTAGAAATAATGAGCAGCCTGAATACACATAAACTTAGACTCCTCTTGGATTTGCGGAGGGCACTGAAAAAGAATAGTATCTCCAAATTAAATAAGAATTTATTTATTTGAAAGCGAATATTAAGTTGGTTTGGAGAGGCGTCCGCTCGACTCCTACGGGAGATGCGAGAAAGTCCGAGACCCTGGCTGTGAAGCGGCTCGGCGCTCGCCCCTATGAGTCACGTGGGCACCTCGGAAAACAATTTGCACATCTAAGTTTAAAAGGCAGTTACTCTCAATCATCAATAGCTATCACTTTTTCAGTGATCTCGATTTGCGAGAGTGAGATCCTATAGCCGAAACACGGGGATTAAAAGCTTTCCCATTTGAAAGCAAAGTGTATTTAGGCAGCGGATTATAGCAAAAATATTAACAAAAATACCGATCATTCTTTTAAGGACTGTTTGACTCTGTTGATCAGTCCTTCCTATTTTTTACTTTGCCCACATTTCCTCTGGATTAAGTTCATATATATTATTTTCTCTATACATAAAATGATTAATGATAAATTCTCTTCTAATAGTGGCATAATCATCAAAGTACTGTTTTATATGTTCATTTATTTCTTTTTCCTCATATTTTCTTCCAAAAACTAATCCTTTTAACATGTATTTGAATACTATTAATTTCTTCTTTCTTTGAGCAGGGATATTCTTAAGTCTCCCCTCTGCAGTAAAGAAGTTTTCGATAATTTTTGATTGTTCCTCATTGTTAACAGTCATTACACTTTCCTCCATTCCTATAGCAAGTTTTTTTAAGGCTTCTGTTTGCTGCAAAATAACAGATTTGTTTAAATAAAAATAAATCGTGTTCTTATCTCTTCTATCATAGACGATATTTATTTCACGCATTTTCTTTAAATGATGTGTAATCGTAGGGGCAGATAAGCCTAGTTTATCTGCTAAAGCTTGCCCATTCCATGGTTTGTTTGCTAATAAAGAAATAATTCTTATTCTCGTTGGGTCTCCCATTGTTTTATAAAAAGCAACCAATTTATCTAATTGCATTCAACCACCTACTTTCATAACCTTCTAATTAGATACTAATAAAAGTAGTTGGTTGTGTCAAGAAAGAAAATCAGTATTAACTAATTCTTTTTTCCTATTGAAAAAACAACAATCTTTTAGAAAACGGACAAAGTTTACGAGATGCTTTCCCTTTTACCTTACTTCAACAAAAAAAGACCTAGTTTACATCAACGGGGTCTTTTGTAATAATTCCATTAGTCTATTTTGTTTATGTTTATTGGAAGTAGGAGGTGAAAAGTCGTACCAATGCCCAGCTCCGACTCTACTTTCACTTTCCCTTGATGGTCTTCTATTATTTGATAAGATACTAATAAACCTAATCCTGTTCCTTTTTCTTTTGTCGTATAAAAAGGCTCTCCGATTCTAGCTAGCTTTTCTTTACTCATCCCTTTTCCATTATCCCGGATTGCTATATGGAAGTAATCTTGTTTTACTTCCATCGAAGCCTCGATTTCTCCGCCATCTTCTAATACCTCTATTGCATTTTTGATAATATTTATAAATACTTTTTTCATTTGATTAGGTTCACAGTAAATCATCTGAATTTCTTCTTCGTATTTTTTTATAAATTGAACATTTTGTAATACTGCTTGAGCATGAAGTAATTCCATCGTTTCATTCATAATCTGTCTTAAATCACTTTTTACATATTTGACTACCTGTGGCTTAGCAAGCAATAAAAATTCATTAATAATGGATTCAATTCTCGTTAGCTCCGATTTTATTACCCCAAAGTACATTTCATTTTCAGGAGAAGCCACATCTGTTTCTAATAGTTGAATAAACCCTTTTAAAGCTGTCATTGGATTACGAATTTCATGTGCTATTCCTGCTGCCAATTCTCCTACAACATTTAATGTAGATGATTTCCTCAGTTGTTCTTCCAAGATGGCATTCTCTGTAATATCACGTAGCGTAGTAATACTTAAGCCAGAATAAACATTAAATTTATTTCTATATTCTAGCTGTGTGTACTCCCATTTATTCTGAAATTTCACTGTATATAGTCCTTGATTTTGTCCTTCTTCCTTCAAATGAATTAATTTAGGCTTGATATCTTCGCCTATCGATTTAGCAGGAGGAAGAGTGGATAATAAATCTAGACCGATTACTTGCTCTTTATTTTTGCACAATAGACGTTCTGCCGCTTTATTCATATCTATTATTGTAAATTTCTGATCCCAAATAATAATACCATCAAAAACTTCTTCAAAAATATTTTCGAACATCGCCTTACTTTCTCTTATTTCCTCTTCCATTTTGTATCGTTCCGTTACATTGCGAAAAATACTCATATTTAAACCTTCCACCGAATGGAGTTTTGTTGTAAATTCCAGTATTTTCTTCTGCCCATTTGGCATCAAAAACATTAATTCATCACGATTTTCCTTTTGATGATATAAATTCATGACTATTTCAGCATATTGCTTATCTTTTTTATAAATATAGTCACTAATCTTCGAAGTCAGCAATTGTTCCTTCGTGCTTTCAAAAATTTTAAGAGCAGAGGCATTAGCTGCAATAATTTGCCCTGTTTCTTTCCATAGCATTATCCCATCTAGTGCTTCTGTAAAAAATTCATTATACAAAATTTGTGTTTCTTCTTTTTCTTTCTCTTTCTCTATTTCTTCTGTAATATTTTCGATGATTGTTA
This sequence comes from Bacillus sp. T2.9-1, assembly GCF_950097965.1. Lineage (NCBI taxonomy): Bacteria > Bacillati > Bacillota > Bacilli > Caryophanales > Bacillaceae > Bacillus > Bacillus sp. T2.9-1. The sequence goes on along the minus strand of NZ_CATNHG010000081.1, from coordinate 36,928 downwards.
CAAACCCCATATCATATGGCAAGCAACTTGTTAAGGTTTCAAAATAATGTAATTTATTATTAATTGTTAACGGTAATATGCTACGTTTTGAATGCAAATCAGATTTGGTTATTAGATTGTTAATATTATTTCTTATCATCGAACGCTCTTCTTGTTGAAGGAAGTGGGTTATATTTCTACCGACAACTTGATCAACTTTTAAGTTAAAGTTATCACAAAGAAATGTATTGATATCGCGAATAACACCATTTTTATCAAATATAATGATTCCTACATTTATTGTTTGGAAAGCAGTTGATCGCCTATCCTGTATATGACTCTTTTCCTTTAGTTTTTTTCTCAGAATTGTATTCTCTTTCTCGACTTCGCTTAGTTTCTTCTGCAATTGGCGATATTCTTCTGAATAGGATATACGATCCATCCTAGTGGTTACCCTCCTTACAAACGTAGTGTTTACATTATTCTACATAATTTCCGAATTTCCTTTACTTCTGGAAAAAATAAGAGAATAAAACTATTTTTATAAATAGGAAAAGGAAGCTCCCAATTTAAAAGAAACAAATGAATTGTCACAATCTATCCAATATATCCCTTTCTCCCCTATTATTTCTTAATAGAGACCCACAAAAAATTAAACAAATTTAAAGTTTTACCTGCTATGATAAATAAGATTTTTTCTCTTTGGGTTGTTCACCAGTTCATTTCATTTTTGTAATAAATAAAAGTTATTTATTTAACAGATTGACTACATGCGATTAAAACAAGGGATTTTGTGTTATATATAGTTAGTGAAATATATGATATTTCCATTCATGAAAGGATGAGTTTATGAAACAACGGGATTACTACTTTGATAATGCAAAATTTATTTTGATCTTTTTCGTTGTCTTCGGTCATTTTATCCAATCATTTATAAATGACAATCAAAATATTTATACGTTATATAAAGTAATTTACACTTTTCATATGCCGGCATTTATATTAATTTCGGGATTTTTTGCTAAGGGGATTGCGGAAAAGGGCTATATAAAAAAATATGCAAAGAAGCTGATTATTCCTTACCTGATCTTTCAATTAGTATACAGCATTTTTTATTATTTTCTTTATGGAAAGTCGACTTTTGCCATTGAACCGTTAACACCACATTGGTCATTATGGTTTTTAATTAGTTTATTTTTTTGGAACATCTTCTTATTAGCTTTTGTGAAATTAAAGCCGATACAAGGGATTATTATATCCCTACTTTTAGGACTTGCAATAGGTATGATTGACTGGACATCAACCTATTTAAGTTTAACAAGAACATTCGTTTTCTTCCCTTTATTCTTAATGGGCTTTTATATGAAGAAGGAACATTTCAATTTAGTTAAAACGAGAAAAGCTAAAATTAGCGCTATTATCATTTTCGCTCTTGTTTTTATCGGTTTTCATTTCTTTCCGTCGATTAATTATCAATGGTTATTTGGTTCTAAATCTTATGAGACATTAGGAGAAGGGTATATTGCAGGAATGGCAATGCGAGTATTTTTCTATATATTAAGCTTTCTAATGATTTTTTGTTTTTTCGCATGTGTACCAAAAAGGGAGTATTTTTTTACTAAATTTGGTAAATCAACGTTATATGTATATTTATTACACGGTTTCTTTATTCGTCTTTTTAGACAAAGCGATTTGCCGGATATATTTGTATCTCCGAGATCCTATGTGATGATTGTCGTTGTATCATTCTTAATAACGATGCTGCTTTCAAGCAATATAATCATTTCTTTAACACAGCCGCTGATTGAGTTAAGAAGTTCAAAATTGAAACAACTACTCTTTAAACGGTCGACATATACTTCGAATAGATAGATTTTGAAGAATCTTCCCATCAGTTACGGATTCACTGATGGGAAGATTTCTTTATTTCCTTCTAGCTTTTCCCTTTACTTTATCTTTTGTTAACGCTTCTGTATCAAAGAATTTGCTTGCATTAACATCGCCAAATTCTTGACCAAATTCTACATTTGAGCTCTCTGTTTGTTTACGATTCTTTTGTTTTTTCGACATTTAATTTCCCTCTCTTCCTTGCTTAGAATTTCGATTAGCACCTTTGATTGGGTTCTCGCCTCTGCTAAATTCAGCAGAAAATTCCGTTTCTTGGATGTTTTTCTTCGGAGTTTTACTATATTTTTCTACACTATTAAATTCAGCCTTGCGCTTTGCCATTTTTGTCATCTCTCCTTTCACACTTACATTCTTATTATTCACAAGCAAAAAGAAGATATGCTTCCCTACATTTGTTAAAACGGAATAAGGTACACAAGTATTCTAACTATAAAAAAACCCAAACAAGTACAATTGTTGTTCGGGTTATTAATTAGTTATAATAGGCTGTTTTAGTAAAATTGGTGTTTCACCCAATAATGATTCGTTCTTTTGGATAGTGGAAATTATCTTTTTTCTCTTTTCCACCGATGATATAGATGAAAGAAGTCAATCCAATTCTTCCGATAAACATGAGGAGCATAATTACACATTTTCCAAAGTTAGATAATTCTGGAGTCAAGCCTAAGGAAAGCCCTGTAGTACCGAAAGCAGAACAAACTTCAAAAAGAATTGCAATAAGAGAGGCATTTTCAGATATGGAAAGAGCAATAACAGCGACAATACAAATACCAGTTGCAAATATTGTTACTACTAATGATTTTATTATATCCTCTTCATGTATTTCTCTTTTAAAGATCTTTATATGTCTGTTTCCATTTGCATAATGATAAATAAATAATATGTTTAATGCAAAGGTTGTCGTTCGTATCCCCCCACCGACTGAACTTGGAGAAGCTCCAATAAACATAAGGAAACAAAAAATAAGCAATGTCGTAATAGAAAAAGCATTTAAATCCATTGTTGCTAACCCACCGCTTCGTGTAGACGTAGAATGGAAAAAGGCATTAAAGAATATTTGGTGCCAGTTCATTCCTGCATAATAATTACCCCATTCTAAAAGAATAAACATAATTGTTCCAAATAACAAAAGAAAACCAAACGTCATGGTCGTTAACTTTGTAAATAAAGAAAATTTAAGATTCACATTCCCTTCTTTTGGAAAAAGATAATTCTTTCCTTCAATTAATACAGGAAAACCGATAGCTCCCAATGTAATTAGAATGATATTTACCAACTGTACAAAATAATCATCCTTAAATGGAATAAGAGATTGTCCTGTTAAATCTAAACCTCCATTTGTTGTAGCACTAACGGACGCAAAAGCTCCATGTAAAAGAGATTCTTTCCAGGTAGGATAATAATTATGGAATTGCAATGTAAGAATAATAGCTCCAACAACTTCAATGATTACAATAATTTTAAAGATTTCTCTAATTAAATTGACTAACCCTGACAGATTAGACTGATTGTGATCAATCATAATTAACTGTCTCTCTCTTAATCCTATCTTCCTCCGAAAAATCATCCAGAAAAATGTTCCTATAGCCATAACGCCAATTCCGCCAAATTGTAAAACAAGCATTAAGATGATAATTCCATATGTACTATATGTCTCTGCGATATTAATTACCGTTAGTCCTGTTACACTTACTGCTGTTACTGCAGTAAAAAGTGTATCCATAAACGATACCGTTACTCCTTCTTTATGTACACCTGGTAAACTCAATAACAGAACAGATATACTAACTGCTAAAATATAATAGCTGGTTATCATTTGCGCAGGAGTTAGGTTTTGAAGGACTAACTTAAACTTCTTGCCCATTAAAAAACAATCCCTTTCTTTCAAAGCTAATTAATTAAAGACCTTTTTTAACAAGATCCTTTATGCATGGATAATAAACAGTATAAGTTATCCCTAGTCGTACAACCTTATATTATAATTGTTTATTTAACTTTTATAGAGGCACTGTAACATTATACGATACGCAAATGTAGTTGGGAAAGATTCATTTTTTTGAAATTCTTTTCATAAAGCAAATGACAAGAACAAATTTTTCAAAAAATTTATGTTGATTGTAATTTATCCTATTTTCTCCCATATAAACAAACATTACCACTAATGAACTTCAATAAAATCCATATATTATTAATACAGAATCATTTATCATTTCCATATAAATTGCAAATGAATTTGATAAATAATCACTGTACTATTAATAAGGAGGAAAAAAGAATGGCTTCTAGTAATAAATTATTAGTTCCGGGAATTGAACAATATTTAGATAGTGTGAAATATGAAATTGCACAAGAATTTGGAGTGAATTTAGGATCAGATACCGTTTCTCGTGCCAACGGCTCTGTCGGCGGAGAAATTACAAAAAGACTTGTTCAACAAGCACAAGCAGAACTATCAGGTAAAACACAGTAATATCGCTAATCTAGCGTAGTTTGTTGAATAAATTATTAGAAAAAGCCATTCCAAATATGGATGGCTTTTTCTAACCTTTTATGCATTGCTTTCCTTTGTTTTAACAGCTTCTTTATTGGAAAAGAAATATCCCCCAATTGCAATTGCTACCAATACAACCCAGAAAATCCCTTTCCATATTTTAGATTCTGGAAAATGTTCATCTAGGAATCCTACTGATGGATGTGCTAAAGTAAATACAGCTAATTTCACACCAACCCAACCAACAATTAAAAATGCTGCTGTTTCAAGAGACGGGCGGGAATGAAGTAACTTGACAAACCAGTTTGCTGCGAAACGCATGATGATTAATCCAATCAAACCACCCATGAACATAACTAAAAATTGTCCGCCATCAATTCCACCAAGCGAAAACCAATTTGTTTTTGGTAAGGTAATTGCAAGCGCAACTGCCGCTAACATAGAATCGATTGCAAAAGCAATATCTGCTAACTCTACTTTTAAAACAGTCATCCAAAAACCAGATTGTTTCTTCGTCTTCTTCTCCTTATCCCCTTCATTCTTCTTCGCATATTTGCCATAAATATTATGCACCGCAATGAAGAGAAGATAAATGGCACCTATCGCTTGAACTTGCCATACGTCTACCAAAAACGAAATCATAAATAATGTAGCAAAACGGAAAACAAACGCACCCAATAGGCCATAAAAAAGCGCCTTTTTTTGTTGCTCAGCAGGTAAATGTTTAACCATAACCGCCATAACTACTGCATTATCTGCTGCCAATAACCCCTCTAATACAACTAGAATTAATAAAACCCAACCATACTCTAATAACATGCTCGCATCCAATAATTTTTCCCCCTTTAGGTATTTATTTGTATACTTCCTATTAGCAGGTTTTGCTACAACTCTCGTTATTATGTACAAAAGTGCGCAAAAAAGACCTTTGCCAAATAGGCAAAGGTCTTGCTAAGCACTAATATGCCAACAAAGCCGATGGCAAATGCCATGAACTGACGACTTTGTTTTAGGTATCAACCTAAAAGCTACTCCCCTTTGAGTAGTATACAAATATTAATATGTATTAATTATATACATAGTTGAGCTATTTTGCCAATAGTTTTTTCTATATTTTTTTATTTTACTGATAATTTTTTGAATAAACATAATGAATCCTATGCTTTCACCCTATATCTAGGATCTAGCATACGTTTCACAAATGTCTCTTTTTCCTATAATAGATTAAACAATACTTTACTATATGACCGCAAATGATACCAGGTATCAAAAAAACCATCGGTAAAAAAACAGGACCGAACAATACGCCAAATAGCTTCAACTTTGTTGAATAAAAAACGCCCACCGTAACAAAATATGCGCAAAAAACAAATGGCAAAAATGCGTATTCATTGTCTGTATCCATTACTTCTTTATAAGCATCCCACATCGCAAACATATATAAACACGGATAAAACAATATCCATTGAAAGTCTATTACGTCTATCGCTTCTTGGATATTGCCACAAAAACTAAGCATAATTGCCATATTGAAGTTACTTTTCGCATTTATAATAAACTCTAAAATAACAAACAATGTTCCTTTCCAATATTTTTTCAATAACAACTGACTAAAACCTGGAAGTGCAATACTCCACATGATTGCTTCAAGTCTACTTAGGCCCTTCATTGGTATCACCATCTATTTTTCTGTACCTACTTATATAATTATCAAAATAGTGATTTTTTATACAAAATGAATTTCTAAATTTTTACATCATTAAAAAACTTACTATACTGCACCAATATTCTTATTTATCCACCCCTCTCCTCTTGCTTATGAGAATTGCAGAAAGATAGTTGGTGATGAAGTTGCGTTATATTAAAATAGAATAAACAAAAAAAAGGCCAAATGGCCTTTTTTTAAAGTATCTGAGATAAGAAAGCTTTCGTCCGTTCATGCTTAGGATTGTCAAATAATTCTTCTGGTTTACCCATTTCTACAATTTCTCCTTTATCAAAAAGGATAATACGGTCTGCTACTTGTCTTGCGAATCCCATTTCATGTGTTACGACAAGCATAGTCATACCAGATTCTGCCAGAGTTTTCATAACATCTAATACTTCTTTTACCATTTCTGGATCGAGTGCAGATGTAGGTTCATCAAATAGCATTATCTTAGGCTGCATCGCTAATGCTCTTGCAATTGCAACACGCTGCTGTTGCCCACCTGATAATTGTCCAGGGTATTTATTCGCTTGTTCAGGAATACCTACCCTTTCTAGCAAATCCTTTGCAATTTGCTCCGCTTTTGTTTTCTTCCACTTTCTCACCCAGATAGGAGCTAAAGAAATATTTTTCAAAATTGTCATATGTGGAAATAAATTAAAGGATTGAAATACCATTCCCGTTTCTTTACGAATCTCTTCAATATTTTTAACATCATCAGTTAATGCAATATCATCAACAATGATTTCACCTTTTTGAAATTCTTCTAAAGCATTAATCGTACGAATAAAGGTTGATTTGCCTGACCCAGATGGTCCTAAAATAACGATAACCTCTCCTTGCTTAACCGTAAGATCTACATCCTTTAATACATGATGATCTCCATACCATTTATTCAATTTATTTACTTTAATAATATCTTCTCTCTCCGTTAAAGGGGTTGTTAATTTATTTACTCCAAATACACTTTCCATATAATCCGATTCTCCTTTCTATCTCGTTCCAACACCAAGTGATTTTTCGATATGTTTACTTACATGGGACATTAAAAAGCAGAAAATGAAGTATATAAACGCAATGACAATGTATAACTCCATATATTTTCCTAGATATTCAGGGTTGGCAGCGATTTTTTTCCCCATACCAAGGAAATCCGCTAATCCTATCACCGCAACCAATGATGTATCTTTAAAAACAGAAATAAATTGTCCAACCATTGCAGGAATAACGGCTTTTAAGGCTTGTGGCAAAACAACAAAAATCATTACTTTGACATTATTTAACCCAAGTGCCTGTGCTGCTTCGAATTGTCCTCTCGGAATCGATTGTAATCCACCGCGAATATTTTCTGCTAAATATGCGGCACTAAATAGGGTGAATGCAATCATGGCACGAACAACATTGTCTAATTGAATACCTCCAAGAAACATAGGAAGCAATAATTGTGCAATAAATAAAACCATAATGAGAGGCATTCCACGAATTAATTCTATATACAGAATACAGCAATACTTTATTATAGGCAGTTTACTTCGTCTACCTACTGCAAGTAATAAACCTATTGGAAAAGAACAAATAATTGCTACCGACGCAATTACTAAAGTTAATAAGAATCCTCCCCAAACATTTGATTTTACAGGCTCTAATACTCCAAATCCGTTAATGATAGAAAGACAGATTGGAATATATAATATCCATAGTACAAGCATAGGAATTTTTAATTTTGGAACATATTTCCCAACGAAATAAAAAACAACAATCGTAGCAATACATGAAAACAAGTATACTTTGGATTCATTTTCTGTATACGGAAGAATGCCGAATACTAATAATAGAGCACCAAGACTAATTGCTACATGACCGATTATCCCTCTCCAAACTCCCCAAGAAGTACCTAATAACACAGACATAAATAAAAGGGATACCCACAATCTCCAAATTTCTTCTATTGGAAATTGCCCAACAAATAGTAGTCTCAAATTATCAGTGACAACATTCCATTCACTGGCAAATAAAAATTTCCCTATATTTGCAAGTAAATAAATTGTAAACATTAGGGTCACAATCGTTACTATTGCATTTTTCCAGTCTTTAAATAAATTATTTTTAAGCCATAACTGTAGTTTTTTCTGACTATTTAATTTTGTGGTTTCCATAACTGGTTCCGTGTTTTCTAATTGTATATTATCCAATTCGCTTCCCTACCTTTCTACCAGCTGGAATTTTTTGTTGAAAAGATTCATTAACAGGGATGTAGTTAAGCTAAACAGTAAATATACAGAAATTACAATTAATAGTGTCTCTAACGTATGTCCTGTTTGATTAATGATTGTATTTCCGATTCCAACAATATCTTGATATGCTACCGCCATCGCTAAGCTTGAGTTTTTTATTAAATTTAAATACTGGCTTGTCAACGGCGGGATAATTATTCTGATTGCCTGTGGAAAAATAATTAACCGAAGCGCAGTGCGACTTTTAAAGCCAAGTGCTTTTGCAGCTTCTGTCTGTCCTTTTGGAACGCCCATAATTCCAGCACGGACAATTTCTGAAATATAAGTAGATGTATAGATAGTTAGTGCCACGAGCACAGACATAAACCCAATAGATAAAGATGTTCCACCATCAAAAGAATTTCCATTAAAAACTGGAACAGATAGACCAAATGGGCCATTTCCTAAAACAAGAAAAGTAATAATCGCGCCAATTACTATTAATCCGATACTGGAGATTAGTGGATATGTAGATTTACCTGATTCTAATGATACCTTTGTTAATATTCTGAATAAAAATACACTACCTACAATGAGGAGAATGAGTACGATTAACCAAATAAGCGTATTATCTTGTAATGTAAACCATGGGATGGATGTCCCTCTATTAGAAAAATAGAAAGAACCGATAGAGAGTGCTTCTTGTATTTTTGGCATCGGTAAAAATACGGCAAAATTCCATATAAATATTTGTACCAAAAGGGGAGTATTTCTAAAAACCTCTACATATACAGTAGCCACCTTGCTTACTAACCAGTTATCAGATAAACGTGCAACACCCACTATAACTCCGATAATGCTTGCAAATATAATTCCAAAAATAGAAACCTTAAACGTATTTAATAATCCTACCAATAATGCACGTATATATGGATCATCAGGTGTATAGCTAATAATAGATTCTGAAATCGGAAAAGATGCTTTTAAAGTTAAATAATCTAATCCTAATGTCAATCCTATTTGTTCAAGACCAGATATCACATTATTGACCATAAAAATAATCACTGTTCCTACTAAAATGACAAAGAGGATTTGAGCAATAATCGGTATTATTTTTCTATTTCTCCAAAGAGGAGTCGATGTTGTCTTTTTTACTTCCACTCTTTCTCACCTCTCACCTAAAAGAATAGGGGGTACTCAAAAGGGTATGACAATTTGAGAACCCCCCTTATTTTTAAACTTAATAATTCATATTAACGGAACGGAATAGAGTACAATAATCCGCCATCACTATATAATGCATTTTGAGCACGCTCTAATTTGAACACTGTATCTGGACCTAAGTTACGGTCATAAATTTCACCATAGTTACCGACTTGTTTAATTACTTGGTAGGCAAAGTCATTAGATAGTCCTAATTGTTCACCAAGGTTTCCTTCTACTCCTAATAAACGTTGAATTTCTGGATTTTCACTAGTTAAGAAATCATCTACGTTTTGAGACGTAATACCAAATTCTTCTGCTTGAATTGTTGCAAATACAATCCAAGTTACCGCATCTGCCCATTTTTCATCTCCATCTTTAACAGCTGGAGCTAAAGGTTCTTTTGAAAGTGTTTCTTCCAAAATAATATGTGCATCTGGATCTTGTAATGTAGACTGACGAGAAACTAGTCCTGATTTATCTGTTGTCCATGCATCGATTGAGCCTTGCTCATATGCAGCTATTACTGCATCAGCATTATCAAATGTTTGTGCTGTATAGTTAACGCCTGCCGCTTTCATTTGATCCGCTAAGTTTAATTCAGTTGTTGTTCCTGTTTCTACACCAATTGTTTTTCCTTCTAAATCTTGTAACGTTTTGATATTACTATCTTTCGGTACCATAATTCCTTGCCCATCGTAGAAAATTACTGGAGCAAAGCTTAAGCCTACTTCGGCATCACGGTTTGTTGTCCAAGTTGTGTTACGTACTAACACATCAACTTCACCAGACTGAACAGCGGTGAAACGGTCGGTAGCTGATAATGGTCTAAATTCAATTTTCGTTGCATCTCCAAGTACTCCTGCTGCAACTGCTTTTGCAAAATCAACATCAAAACCAGTATTTTCTCCATCTGATCCTATGTATCCAAAGCCAGGAAGTGCATCATTAATACCAGCTTTTAAAGTTCCTCTTTCTTTTATAGTATCAAGTAGACTGCTAGAATTTGATGTTTCTCCACTGCTACCATCCTCGTCAGATCCTGTCTTACTTGAACAGCCGGCTAAAGCAAGTACAAGCACTAGTAAAATGCTAAGAGTAAGCGAAAAACTTTTTTTCATGCAACATATCCCCCTATTATCTATTTTGTTATCATACTACCTGACTTCCATTGAACGAATATTCAATCTTTTTAACTTAATAGAATACTCTTATTGCATCGAAAGATAGTATCATCATTGCTAAATTGCTAACAAGTCAAATATGTTAACATTTGTTTGTTAACTTTTATAACAACTTGTTTTTATTATACCTATTTTTTTTCTAAATACAAATAGTTTTTTGAAAACTTTTAATTTTTATAATTATCGCGTGTTAATTATTTATTTAGACATACAAAAACCTTATATATCAGTAATTCGACTATCGAAAGACTTTTATTCCTACTATGAATACTAATAATTTATTAATTATTTTAATAATTATCAGAAAAAACAAATAGTATTCTTCTAAAATATATTATACCAACATAATAATCTCTCTCCTTTTTCAATAAACACTTGTTTTCTTCATCTATTTTCCTTCCTACATTTGTTCAAAAACCTGACATACTCTTTAGACATATCTCCTCCTTCCTATGATATCTTTTTATTGATTGACCATCCTAATGAATCAATCTAAATAGATTACATAGGGTCCCTTGGAAACAAGAATTATTCCAAATAAAAAAAGACTGTTCCAGCCATGGAACCCCCCTTAAATAAACAGGGGATATCCATTTGAAACAATCTTATTTCTATCTTATTCTTGTTCATCCATCGGATTAAATAATTTCATTTCTGGATTTTTATCTTGGAACCATCTTAAGGCAAATTCATTTTCAAATAAAAATGCTTTTTTGCCGAAACGATCCTCCACCAATAAGCTTCTTCCACTAGAAAGATTTTCATTCACTTCTTCATCTACTAGCCAACGAGCAATTTTAGAGCCAACATGTTCCATAATTACTTCAACATTGTATTCATTTCTCATGCGGTGCTCAAACACTTCAAATTGCAATTGACCTACTGCTCCAAGAAGATAATCTTCCGTTTTAACAGTCTTATACAGCTGAATTGCTCCTTCTTGAACAAGCTGCTGAATCCCTTTATGAAAATGCTTTTGTTTCATTACATTTTTTGCTGTTACCTTTACAAAAAGCTCTGGTGTAAACTGTGGTAATTTTTCATACTGAAAGGATGTTTTACTAACCGTTAACGTATCTCCAATTTGATAAAATCCTGGGTCATATAATCCAATAATATCCCCACTAACCGCTTCATTTACAGTGCTTCTGTCATCTGCCATAAATTGAGTCGATTGAGCTAGCTTCACTTGTTTTCCAGTTCTCGGTAAATTAACAGTCATTCCTCGTTCGAATTTCCCAGAACAAATCCGTAGGAATGCGATACGATCACGGTGAGCTGGATTCATATTCGCTTGAATCTTAAAAATAAACCCTGAAAATTCCTCAGAAAGCGGATCAATCTCGCCAACAGAAGAGTTTCTTGCTTGTGGCGATGGAGCAAATTGCAAGTAGGTTTCTAAAAACGTTTGAACACCAAAGTTGCTTAAGGCACTCCCAAAAAATACTGGCGTTAAATCCCCATTGTTTATTTTCTCCTCAGAGAATTCATTCCCTGCTTCATTTAATAGCATAATCTCTTCTAACGTTTGATCATATAAGGAATCCCGTTTAATTGGATGGTCTCCCTCAATTTCGCCATCTTCATTCAGCGGAATATACTTATCAGTATCTTCTACACGGAACTGTTCAATCCGTTTATAAAAACGATCATATATTCCTAGAAATTCTTTTCCCATTCCAATTGGCCAATTCATTGGATAGGACTCTATTCCCATCACTTCTTCCAATTCTGCAAGTAACTCAAGAGGTGCTTTCCCTTGGCGATCCAATTTATTTATAAAAGTAAAAATAGGAATACCCCTCATTTTACAAACTTTAAATAGCTTTAATGTTTGTTCCTCTATCCCTTTTGCAGAATCAATAATCATGACAGCACTATCAACTGCTGTAAGTGTACGATAAGTGTCCTCACTAAAGTCTTGGTGACCTGGTGTATCCAAAATATTTACGCGTGCATCTTGATAATCAAATTGCATCACACTGGAAGTAACAGAGATTCCTCTTTGCTTTTCTATCTCCATCCAGTCACTTGTTGCATATTTCCCTGTCTTCTTCCCTTTAACAGTTCCAGCATCGCGAATAGCGCCACCGAATAGTAATAATTTTTCCGTTAATGTCGTTTTACCAGCATCCGGATGGGAAATAATCGCAAAGGTGCGACGTGACAGTACATCCTGTTTAAAATTCTTTGACATGTTACTTTCCTCTCTTTTTACGCTTTCAAATTTAGTCCATTCCCTTATATTATCTCGATATATCAAAGTTTGCAATGGGTTTAAATGTATTTAAACTAGTTTTATTTCGACTATTTTCTTCTATATTCTCAAAGAAGCTTTAATTTCTTTTGCTCTCCCCCATACTGTTCATTATAGCTTAGAATTTATTTCCTCTAATACGCTGCCAATTGGTTCATGAATAACGATATCTGCAATCCCATCCATTTCTGTTGGTTCTTTGTTTACTATAATTAACTTAGCTCCCGTTTCACTTGCTAGCAATGGAAATTGATTTGCTGGTGATACTGATAAAGAAGAACCTAATACTAAAAAAACATCTGATTTAATGGCAGCTTCTTCTGCCGTTAAAAAAGGCTGTTCTGGGAGCATTTCACCAAAGAGTATAATGGAGGGTCTCAATACACCACCACAGCCACATGTATAATTATCATGTAGATATTCTTCACTTAGATAGCTTCTTCCACACGTTTCACAATGAACCTTTTTTAGTGTCCCATGTAGTTCAGCGACTTTCTCACTTCCTGCTTCTTGATGAAATCCATCAACATTTTGGGTAATGATTTGTTTTAAATACCCCTTTCTTTCCCATTCAGCCAGAATTTCATGCCCTTTATGTGGCTTGAAGTCATGGATACCTTGTACTCTTTTTCTATAAAAATCGGTGAATTCTTGTAAATGATTATTTAAGGCATTCGTACTGGAAAGATATTGCTTTTGTTCGGTTGTCCATAATCCACGGTTAGCTGACCGAAAATCTGGTAATCCACTTTCTGTTGACATACCTGCACCTGTAAATACAACTAAATGATTTGCAGACTTGATTAATTTTACTAATGAAACCATCTTACACTCCCCCTTACGTACCTCTTATCCCTTCATTTTATCAAATGGATGAAAGTACTCAAAATCAATGTTCTTTCCTATTAATTTCGATTGGTTTCCTACTCTTTCCTTCTGTTATAATGAATGAAAGAAAATATCTATTATTGGAGACTATAAGTCATTTCTCCAATCTAACATTTAAAGGTGATGAAAGATGAAACAGATAATAGATGCACATATTCATTTAGATCAGTACAGCAGAGACGATATACTTCGTTTTGCTATGGAAGAAACAGTGCAATATGCCATCAGTGTTTCAAGTAATTTAGAATCATGTAAAAAAACGAAAAAACTGAGCCAGGAGTTCGCTTTTATTAAAGCCGCATATGGATATCATCCCGAACAATCTATCCCTTCTGACAAATCCTTATCTGCTCTATTTACATGGATGCACGAAAATCAAGAAAGCATGACTGCAATTGGTGAAGTTGGTTTGCCCCATTATATACGGAGAAAATCTCCTTCTTGCATTCCTTTAGAACCTTATATGGAAATTTTGGAGCTATTTATTATATTTGCAAAAAAATTTAAAAAACCCGTTATTCTACATAGTATTTACGAAGAAGCAGATATCGCTATTCATTTACTTGAAAAACACAGCTTCTCAAAGGCACATTTTCACTGGTTTAAGGGAAATCCCAAAACAATAGAACAAATGATATCAAATGGTTATTCTATTTCCATTACTCCTGATTTATTATATAAGGAAAAAACTCGCCAACTTGCAAAACTATACCCAATTGAAAATATAATGGTAGAAACAGATGGCCCTTGGTCACTCGAAGGACCTTATCACCATCAAAAAACTGTTCCAATGATGATTCACGATACCGTTCACTATTTATCGGCAATTAAAAACATTACATTACCAGATATGTACAACCAGCTTTTGAAAAACACGAAAAATTTTTACTCTATTTAATTGATCGCTATAGTAGTAGAGAAAAGGAGACTGATCCCTTCGAATCAGTCTCCACCTTTTCAACATTTTACCATTTGAAACAAGCTGCACCTACAATGATTAAAAGAATGAATAAAACAACGATTAAGGCGAAACCTCCGCCGTAACCTCCACCACCATAGCCATAGCTAGGATATCCACAACCACCATATCCGTACATTCTAGTTCCTCCTTTTACATTCTATTCAGTTACGGATTATTAAAATCCGCCGTAACCCCAAGAAGCACCGATAATCACCAATAAAATAAATAATACTACTAAAAGAGCGAAACCTCCGCCGTAACCTACTCCAACTTCACCCATGAATAAAAACCTCCTTTTTTTGATTCCATATATCCTATTCAGGAATCTAAAATGTGCGATAGACAAATGCACATTTTTTAGGTTTTTTAACCAGTTTTGACTTTGAGCAAATTGTTCTCCCTTAGATTTCCTTTTCTTTTTTACTTTATTTGCGTAAATCCAAAAGGTTTTATTATCGTCAAAAAAACAAAAAAATGTTTTCATATATGGTTTTATATCAAACCGTATATGAAAACACCCTTTTAGTAAAATTTACTTAGATTTATTTTTCGTCTTCTTTTTTTGGTACTAAATGAAATATTTCATGTGATTCCAAACTATCTACAAACCGATCTAGCCAATTATAGTAATTGATTGCATAATTTAATTTTTCTAAGTCATTTTCCGCATCTTTCTTAACATCTTCAGAAATATCGTCTTTATTTATTAAGACTCTTAATTCATTAATGGACTTTTCAATGGCATACACATTTTCCGTAATTGCCAATCTCCATTTGATCGTGAAAAAATCGATAAATGATTGATACCAATCTTCTTCCGCCTTATATAAATCTTTTCGAACACCTTTTCGCCAAACTTTGTCCACCATTTTCAATTCAAGTAAGGTTCGAACCGATGTACTCATACTGGTTTTACTCATCCCCAGCTCTTCTTTCATTTCGTCAAGAGTCATTGGGTCTTGCTGGAACAATAACATCCCATATAATCTACCAATTGATTCTGTTACACCATATAAATCCATATTTTGTGCTACAGAATCAATTACTCTCTCTCGAGCAATATTTAACTGCTCCCTATCCGTCATTTATCATTCACATCCATATTTTATGTTTACTTAATCATTTTAATAATGATTATTTCAATAATCAAGGTGAATCAATAATCAAAAACTTAAAAGTATATTCTGTTTATAGATTAACATGAATGAAAAAAAAGTAAAGTAACATCAACTATAGGAAAAGGAAGCATTTGGGCGCATTATTAAGAATTAAGCACCTACAGTTAGTTCAGTTTTTTCTGTACGTTCAGAATGAATGATTTCAACTGATTATACCGTTTGAAATACTTGCTAATTATCTCCTATAATAAGTGAGGGCTCGATATACAATAGAGCGGTTAGAATTAAAGAGGTGAAAAAATGGAAAGTATGGCAAAATTAAAAATCGAAAATGTAACAAAAATTTTCGGGAAAAATGCAAAAAAGGCCATTCAGCTATTAAATAATGGTGAATCAAAAGAAGATATTCTTAAAAAAACAGGAGCAACAGTCGGGGTAAATAAGGCTAGTTTTGAAGTGAATCCTGGAGAGATATTTGTAATCATGGGACTTTCAGGAAGTGGTAAATCAACATTAGTTCGTATGTTTAACCGTCTGATTGATCCAACCATCGGGAATATTTATATTGATGGGAAAGACATTGTACGTATGTCTAAAGAAGAGTTACGCAATGTTCGTAGAGAAAAAGTAAGCATGGTCTTTCAGAAATTTGCATTACTTCCCCATCGAACAATCTTAGAAAATGCTGAATTTGGTTTAGAAATTCAAGGTGTAGATAAAGCGACTCGCAAAGAACAAGCCTTAGAAGCTCTTAAACTAGTTGGTTTAACAGGTTACGAAAATCAATATCCAGACCAACTAAGTGGCGGGATGCAACAAAGGGTAGGTCTTGCTCGTGCATTGGCAAATGATCCAGATATTCTTTTAATGGATGAAGCATTTAGCGCACTTGATCCTTTAATTCGTAAAGATATGCAGGACGAGTTATTAGACCTGCAATCAAATATGGAAAAAACAATCATATTTATTACACATGATTTAGATGAAGCATTGCGAATTGGTGATCGAATCGCATTAATGAAGGATGGATCTATTGTCCAAGTAGGAACGCCTGAAGAAATTTTAATGAATCCTTCCAATGATTATGTAGAACGATTTGTCGAAGATGTTGATTTATCGAAAGTTTTAACGGCAAATCACATAATGAAACGTGCAGAGGCAGTCAATATAGAAAAAGGTCCTCGTGTTGCATTACAAATGATGAAGAAACTCGGAATCTCAAGTATCTATGTTGTAAATAAACGTAGAGAGCTTCTTGGAGCAATTACTGCCGATGATGCACGTATAGCCAGCGAAAAAAATGAAGGAATCGAAGCAATCTTACAAAAAGATGTTATTACGGTAACAGGTGATACATTATTATCTGACCTATTCGATAAAGTTTCCACTGCAATCATTCCAGTTGCTGTTATAGATGAGCAAAATAGGTTAAAAGGGATATTAGTAAGAGGTGCAGTTATTGGTGCACTTGCTGGTAATAATGAACTTATTAATGCACCTACATCGACAGAAGCCGTACCAGTTGGGGGGGATAATAATGAATAATCTATTTCCTAAACTGCCTGTCGCAGATTGGATCGATTCCTTTGTTGACTGGCTTACAACTACTTTTGAAGTATTATTTGATGGAATTACAGCAGTACTAGAATTTGTAGTTAATATTATAGTTTCTTTCTTTGGATTCATTCCTCCTATTCTATTAATCATTTTATTAGCATTACTGGCTTGGAAATTAGCGAATAAGAAGATTGCACTATTTACGCTTATAGGCTTATTACTTGTTGATAATTTAGGCTACTGGGAACCAATGATTGATACATTAGCCCTTGTTCTTTCAGCTGTATTTATCTCGATTGTTATTGGTATTCCGCTAGGCATTTGGGCTTCTCAAAACAATACAGTCCGCAATATCGTAATCCCGATATTAGACTTTATGCAGACAATGCCAGCTTTTGTATATTTAATACCGGCCATTTTCTTCTTTAGTATCGGGGTAGTGCCAGGAGTAGTTGCTTCTGTAATTTTTGCAATGCCACCTACTATACGCTTAACAATTCTTGGTATCCAACAGGTACCAAGCGATATTACAGAAGCTACCGAAAGTTTTGGTAGTACTACATCTCAAAAATTATTAAAAGTTCAATTACCACTTGCAATGCCAACTATATTAGCTGGTATTAATCAAAGTATCATGCTTGCGCTATCAATGGTAGTAATTGCTGCAATGGTTGGTGCGCCTGGATTAGGTGCAGATGTCTATCGTGCTGTAACTCAGATTCAAATTGGTCGTGGGTTTGAAGCCGGTATTTCTATTGTAGTACTTGCAATCATTTTAGATAGAATTACCCAAAATGTGGGCACAAAAAAAAAGGGGGCAAATTAATATGAAAAAAATGACAAGCTTACTAGGAGCAATCACGCTTACTTTAGGGTTAGCTGCCTGTGGTTCTGACAGTGCAGATAACGAAAATGCTACAATTGGTGAAAAGGTCGATTATGAAATTATTGGGATTGACCCTGGAGCAGGATTAATGAAAGCAACAAATCAAGCAATTAGTGACTATGAATTAAGCGATTGGACTTTAGTAGAAGGATCAAGTGCGGCTATGACTGCAGCGCTAAAAAAAGCATATGATAAAGAAGAACCTATCATTGTAACAGGCTGGACTCCGCACTGGATGTTTACTGCCTATGATTTGAAATACTTAGAAGATCCAAAAGGCTCATATGGTGAAGATGAAAACATTCATTCCATTGTACGTAATGGCTTAAAAGAAGATATGCCTGAAGCATATGCAGTATTAGATAATTTCCATTGGACAACAGAAGATATGGGAGTTGTTATGATGGATATTTATGAAGGAGAGTCACCTGAAAAAGCAGCCGAAAGCTGGGTTAAAGAAAATGCTGATAAAGTTAGTGAATGGACTGACGGTGTAGACAGCGTTGATGGTGACAAAATTAAAATTGGTTACGTTGCATGGGATAGCGAAATTGCAAGTACAAATGTTGTTGGCCAGGTATTAACAGATTTAGGCTATGATGTAACATTAAGTCAAGTAGAAGCAGGTCCTATGTGGACTGGTGTTGCTGACGGCAGCTTAGACGCACATATCGCTGGCTGGTTACCAATTACACATGAAGACTATGCAAGCAAATATGAAGGCCAATTCGAAGATTTAGGCGCTAACCTAGAAGGAACAAAATTAGGACTAGTCGTACCAAGCTATATGGATATTGATTCCATTGAAGATTTGAAAGAATAATAGCATATTGAAAAAGGGTCCGATTATAAATCTGACCCTTTTTCTTCCTTATTCTGATTTATTACTTAAATTATCATTCAATTCATTAATACTTTGACGAATATTCCCTTTACCAGATAAATTCTCCAATAATTCTTTAACATCAATCCCAGCTGAAGCCTTTAAAGATTCTTGCATTGTTGACATGAGGTTTGTCGCATAGCCAGTAACTTTATTTGCTCCACCATTACTACCATCACTTCCTGTATCAACAACTGTTATCTTATCAATATTCGCTAATGGACTAGCCACTTGTTTTGCATATTCAGGTAACATGTCAAGCACCATATCTAAGATTGCCGCTTGGCCGTATTGTGCATATGCTTCTGCAATCTTGCGTTTCGCTTCCGCTTCTGCCAAACCTTTTAAGCGAATGATGTCTGCTTCTGTTTCCCCTTTTGCTTTTTCCGCTTCCGCTTTCGCTAAACCGTCTACACGGACTTTTTCTGCCTCGGCTTTCGCTTGTGACTCAATACGATATTGATTAGCATCTGCTTCTGCAATTTCACGACGTTTATTTGCCTCAGCTGCCTGTTCCATTGCATAGCGATCTGCATCAGCTTTCTTTTTAACCTCTGAATCATATTGCTTTTCTCTTCTTAAAATTTCTTTTTCTTCTAATTCAATTTGTTTCTGTCTTTCAATGATCTTAATTTGCATTTCTTGTTCGGTAACTTCTTGCTTAGAACGAGCACTTTCTAAATCATACGCTTGGTCAGCACGCGCTTTTGCAATATCTTGATCTCTTCTATAATCAGCAATTTTCATTTGATTTTCTTTTTCTGCTTCGGCAATTTCCGTAGCTCTTTCTAATTCAGCCTTTTTAGCATCCTTATCTGCTTCTGCCTTTTTAATTCTTGTTTCTTTATCGGCTTCTGCAGTTGCTATGTCTGCATCTCTTTTTACTTGTGCAATACGCGGTTTACCAAGGGATTCTAAGTATCCATTTTTATCTCTTACATCTTTAATGGTAAAAGAGACAATGACCAGACCCATTTTTGCCAAGTCATGTGAAGCAACTCTTTGCACTTCTTGTGAAAACTTATCTCTATTTTTATAAATTTCCTCTACTGTCATACTACCAAGGATAGAACGCAAATGTCCTTCTAATACTTCTCTTGCTTCGTTTTCACGATCTTGTTTGGTTTTCCCCAAAAACTGTTCAGCTGCTGTTGCAATTTCACCAATAGAACCACCAATTTTAATAATTGCTGTACCATCTGCCATTACTGGAACACCTTGCTCTGTATATACTTCGGGTGTCGAAACATCTAATTTGCTAGATAATAAGCTTAAAGGCTCTGATTGTTGGAAAACAGGGAGAATAAATGCCCCTCCGCCTCTAATGATCTTAATTTTATTTCCAGATTCATCAACATGAACATTTTTTGATCCTAAATAGCTTCCTGTTACAATTAGCGCTTCGTCAGGTCCTGCTGTTTTATACTTTGCCATAAATATACTAATAAGTGCGATTAGTAAAATTGCTACAATTCCTATTACAATCCAAATCTCCATTTGCATCCAGTTTTCCTCCTCTTATTAACTTTCCTAAATTCCGTTATTACGGACTACATAAGCAACATTCTCTTTAATCTCTACTACAACCGTTTCCTCACCAAAGCCAATTTCTTCATTATAAAAGCTTGCTGCGGTCTTTGAAATATTACCGCTTATACTCTCAATTAAAATTTCTCCATATCCATCTTTCGGAATAGCAGTAATCACTCTGCCAATTCTCCCTTTTAATGATTCATCATTGTAAACCAATGACTCCTCTGCATTGGCAAGTGGGATAAATACAAAAAAATGTAAACAGCTAGAAACAATGAGTGCAATAACTGCTGAAATAGATAGAATCATAACACTATTGATATCGGAATACTTTTCCATCAAATAGCCACTTGCTGCTAATATCGTAAAAAAAGCAAGGATTAAAGTGGGATTGAAGACACCAATATCTCCGCCAAATAAATCTGATAATAATAATGTTAAAATGACACATATTCCCGATCCTATTAATACGGTTAAATAAATGGTGGGAAGATCAAAGCCGAATATTTCCATATACATCATTCACTTTCCATTTTTTAAATTTTATTATGTGGTCACCTAATCATTCCTCCTTCATGTTATTTCTTATCAAATATACGATTAGAAATAAAAAAGGTTTCAGGAATATTTATAAAAAACAAATTCACCCTATTCATTTTTCCTTTCCATATCCATTATGCCTCATATGTTGTAAGAATCGATCTTTCTCGCAGTTCCCCTAGAGATGCTACGATTATTCAAGCGGTTCCGTTATTCTCATTAATTGCTTTTCCTATAAAAAGCAACATTCTTTTAGAAAACACCTTTCCTAACAATAAACTACATCAAAAAAGGGAAAACGATATTACATTCAAATTTTCGTCATCTTTATGTTTTTGTTTCATATCATAATTTAGAGGGAATTTCATATATATCAACCTATTATTACATCTGCCATTGATACCGTTTTAGCAATTATTTTTAACGAAAAGGGGATATTGTGGAGGCGCATATGAAAAGTACGGAAAAACACGACGAAAAGAAAAATAGTATTAGCAAAAAAATCATCTATTTTTTAGGTTCCATCTTACTCTTAACTACCCTATTTGGAGGCTATATTTTCTCAGATAAATATTTTGCTAGTGAGCCCAGAACAGGAAAAGAAGAATTCGGAGAAAAAGTAGTTATCACCTTACCAAATGGAAAAAAGGTATTTACCTACGAAAACCTAATCGTGAAAGAAGATGGCAAACTTCTTTATAAAGGGGAACGTAATACCATCGATTTATCAGGTGGAGTTGTAGTGTATGAAGATTGGAAAGACTAGATTATCTTTTTCATCCTAAGCTGTCAAAAGACTAAAAACTAACTTTTGACAGCTTTTCTTCTATGTATATTAAAAATGTCCCGTACTAGATTAAACCAATTTCTTTCAAACCATAAGAGAGACCGCCTTCATTCACATGTTTTGTGACCATTTTCGCAAATGGTATCACTTCTTCATGAGCATTTCCCATCGCTATCCCCATACCTACATACGAGAGCATTTCTTTATCATTTAACCCATCTCCAAATGCCACAGCTTCCTGAGGATCGATATTTAATCTATTTAAAATTTCCACTATTCCTGCTGCCTTTGACCCACCAGTGGGGATAACATCCATTGATAAAGGATGCCAACGTACAAAGTGAATCGTTGAAAAAGTTTCTTCATATAAATTTTCATCTTTTTCTTCACAGAAAAGCAAGCATTGATAAATATCCGCCTCCTTCCAAAAATCTTTTCGATAGGATGGCGCATTTAATTTCAATGACTGAAAGGATTCAATAATATGAGCATGCTCTTGATGATTTGCACAGCATTCCTTACTTCCTTGAAATACTAACGGATGATCATTTTTTAAAGCAATTTGTTCTAATTTCTCTAGCGTCTCTATCGGAATCGGTTTTTTATATACCTCCTCTTTCTCATGAACAACGTACGAGCCGTTAAAAGAGATATATGATGTTAAATTTAATTCAGCTAATATATCTGAAAAGAAATACGGTGCTCTTCCTGTTGCTAAAACGATGGGAATATTGCGTTTCTTTAACTCATTAATTGCTAATTTTGCATCATGAGGTATTTTTTTCTCCTCATTCACTAACGTTCCATCTATATCTATAAAGACAATTTTATAAGCCACAATCTATTCTCCCTTTCCTAATTTTCGATCAGTGAGCGCTTTTTTCTAGCCAAAAGCGGCCGTTCGTTATTCCAAATAACTTCAACTGGTAACGAAAAAAAGCTACTCATATTTTTGCTCGTTAATATATCCTTTGTATAGCCAGAGGAAAATTCCTTACCTTCTTTCAAGAGAAAAGAGTGGGAAAAAACTGGCAATACCTCTTCCACATGATGTGTAACATAAATGATGCTTGTGTCCTCGTTTACTATCTTTGAAATGGTGTCCAATAATTGTTCCCTTGCCAAAAAATCCAAGCCAGTTGCTGGTTCATCCAAAATAATAAGCTCCGGATCCAGCATTAATGCTCTTCCAATAAGAACTTTTTGTCTCTCACCTTGCGATAAGCTATTATATGGTCTGTCAGCATATTCCAAACTACCTAACTGCTTCATAATAGCAATAGCTCGATTTCTGATTTCAGTTGTCGGTGACTCATATAAACCAATAGACGCATAAGCGCCACTTAGCACGATTTCAAATGCACTGTCAGATTCATATAATTTTTGTTGCAGACGATTTGATACCAATCCAATTCTTCTTCTCAGTGCTCCCCCTAATTCAGATTTCCCAAATACCTTTCCTAGAACTTCCATCTTACCTTCTGTTGGATGATAATAGGCACAAATCATATTTAATAAAGCTGTCTTACCGGCACCATTAAGACCATATAAAATCCAATTCTCCCCTTTTTTAATCTCCCAATTAATATGTTGTAGAATCCACTGTCCATTTCTTTTTAAGCCCACATCATCTAATTTTACAATCATGCCAATCCTCCTATTCCCTTTTCATTTTACTAAAAATTCTCATATTATGTACAGAGAGAAATGGAGATAGCGAATATATAGAAACGAACGCATCCATGAAATGCGCTATTTTATCATTGAAAAAAAACAAAAAAAGATCTAGCTTTTGTAATGTAAAGACAACAAAAGTCAGATCTTTTTTTGTTAATATCGAAATGTAAACGCTTTAACAAAGCTACAAAAAAATAAATGAGAGTGACCCCCATTTCAGAGGGTCATTGAAGCATAAAGATTAACCAACTAATCCTTCTTTTTTAAGGACAGTTTCTACACCTTCAACTGCTTCTACTTCATCTTCGCCAGTTGCAGAAATAGTAATTTCTCCACCCTTTGGTACACCTAGTGACATTACGCCCATAATAGACTTTAAGTTTACAGATTTACCTTTGAAAGAGATTTGCATATCAGATTTGTATTTACTAGCAGTGCTTACTAATAATGTTGCTGGTCTTGCATGAATCCCAGTTTCATCAATTACCGTAAATGTTTTTTCGCTCATTGTTATGCCTCCTAAGAAAAAATTGTCTTACCTTATTATTTTAGCTGATTTTAGGAGTTAATACTAACTTTTTTTTCATCTTTTTCTGTTTTTGCCTTTATCTTTATCTTCATGACTGTTTTTTCTTATGACTTCATTTTATGTAACATGTTCACTTTTTCTAGTTTTGCTCTCTTTATAAATTCAGCAAAAATTTGATTCATCTTTTCATTGGTAGATGCCATAGATTCAGGATGCCATTGTACTCCCAACAAGAAATTTTGATAACTCTTATGCTCGACCGCTTCAATGATGCCATCCTTACTTCTTGCAACCTCCACTAAATCCTTTGCTAACATATCAATCGCTTGATGGTGAATGCTATTTACCCTTGTTTTCGTTTCTCCTATTATAGATGCTAATTGACTATCTTCTTTTATGGTTACAAAATGAGTATCCCAGCTTCTTTTCACAGATTGAGTATGTTTAATACTATCTTTCACTTGAGAAGGAATATCTTGAATTAGTGTTCCCCCTAAAGCAACATTTAATATTTGAATCCCTCTGCATATTGCTAGTATTGGTTTATTTGTCTCCATCGCTCTGTTAATTACATTTAATTCCACTTTATCCCGCAGGAGAATTGTATCCCCGATATTTTGATGTGGATCTTCTCCAAATGTAATAGGATCTATATCCTCTCCACCACTTAGAATAACGGCATCACATAGATCTACCATTTCTACTGCAAGATTCTCTTCTACAAACGGAAGAATGATCGGCAACCCACCATTGGCCGCAATTGATTTTTGATAATCATGATGAACGTATGTACCTTCCATGAATTTATTTTTAAATATATAAGCACCTGTTATCCCTATTATCGGTTTACTCAACATCTTCATCCCCTGACGCTTCTATTTTTTTAATATTAACAATATTAAAAATGAAATAAAAGGGCATGTCAATACACTTATCTAAAAGAATAATAAAAAATCAGCTATTATCGATAGACCCACATATATTCTCTCGAAAATAGCTGACTATTTTACCCTATAGACTTGTTTTCAGCCCTAAATATAATCACCAAATAACTTTCCAATTATGATTACAAGTGGCGGGCACAATTTTTCGCTCCATTATATAATTTGCAAGTAATTCTGAAGCATCAAATTGAATCTCTCGGACTACAGGTTTATTCTTAAACATAAAGAAATCACCGCCACCCCCAGCTCGATAATTATTCATTACCACTTCATAAATAGCTTCCTCATCTATTGGTTTGCCTTCAAAATCTAGCTGAATGACTCTTTGTCCATGAGGTTTTGTTATATCAAGTGTATATTCAATCCCCTCCCACATATCATAGTTATAATGCTGTGGTTTAGGATAAACAAAGGAAGGATTTACTATTGGTTCACCTTCCTCATTCAAAGCAAAATATTTGGCGCTTTGCTCAAGTGCTGCACGAATATCTTTCCCAGTTAAAGCTAGTACTTTGAATGTATTAGGATAGATATAATTGGAAACAATGTCCCTCATTGTCACATTTGGTTTAAATCCAGGGGATTCATTATTAAAGAGTGCCGTATTACTGATTTTTACATTCGCAGCTTCCATTTGCACTTTATTAATAAATTCAATGAGCGGACTATCTGCTAAGCGAATCTCCATTGGATCTTTTACAAGCATATCTCCATCAATATGTCCTATTGGCGTATCCAGCCATTTTTGTGTACTATCTTCATATTCTTTTGCTAACATAAGGATTTCTTCATCTGCATCCACATCTGCTACTGATAATAATTCGGAGTCTTTCTTTATTACCTCCCCGTTTTCATCAAGCACCAATGTTATTTTGCCCACAAATTTTCCATTATTGCTTGGCTGTATAATTTCTGTGCCATTTATATTACCAGTTAATTCTCGATGTTGATGGCCAGTTAATAGCACATCAACACCATCTATCTGTTTGCAAATGCTATATCCCTGATTCTCCCTAGTCAATACTTCCGTTGGCTCTCCCGTTTCCAGATTCCGTTCAAATCCACCATGATAGGAAATGACAAGAACATCTGGCTGTTCTTCTTTATTAATAAAATCTACCCATTTTTTTGCACTATCGAATGCATCATTAAATTGAAGTCCTTTGATATTCTTAGGGTTTTCCCAATTCGGAATATAGTGCGTTGTCAAGCCAAGAATTGCAATTTTAAAGCCATTAATTCTTTTAATCAAATAAGGGGTACCTAAAAACGGCTGATTTGTTTTTTCTTCGACAATATTCCCACAAAGCCAAGGAAAATTTGATTCTTTTACAGCACTTTTTAAAATAGTTAAACCGTAATTAAATTCATGATTTCCAATAACAGCCCCATCATATTTTAATTGATTTAAGATTGTTATCATTGGATTTTTTTTATCTGCTAAAAAATTCACATAATGGTATGTTAAAGGCGTACCTTGTATTAAATCACCATTGTCTATTATAATCGTATTTGGATTCTTTGCCCTTTCCTTTGCTATAATAGTAGCAACTTTTCCTAGGCCCACATCAGATGGCGCATTATTCCCATAGTTCACTGGAAATATATTTCCATGGACATCACTTGTTAATAAAATAGTTACTTCTGTATTCAAGATTTCATCTCCTGTTACTTTATTTCATCATCTACTTCCATTCATTAACTTCCACGTACTTACTCATTAATAGCATTTTCATTATAGCAAGTTCATCCTTCAATAACTACTTATAATTCTTTATATTTCAACTAAATTAGTAATTCCTCCAAATAGAAAGCATAGAATTATTTAAAATAAGCAAAATAGTTCCAATTATCTTATTATTTGTTACAATAGTAATAATACAATCAAATAATAAAGGAGTGTCCTCCATATGAATAGCAGAAAAATATTAATTACTCACCCCCTCCATCCTTCTCTATTGGAAAAAGTTAAGTCCCAATTCTCTGCATGGCAAATTATTCATGCATCAAAACAGGATGAATGGCAAGAGCATTTGATTGATTCTGAAATAATTGTTGGTTGGAGAAACAGTTTTGATATGCAAAGCATTAACCAGAATGACCAGCTCAAATGGATTCAAACATGGAGCGCTGGTGTTAATAGCCTTCCATTAGATCAATTAAGTAAAAAAAATATTTTCATTACAAGCGCAAATGGAGTACATAGCTATCCAATTTCTGAAACGATTTTCGCTCTCCTACTAGGATTAACAAGAAATATTCATACATATGTTCGAAATCAGCAAACAAAAAAGTGGGATGGTACCGATATCAAGTTGGAAGCTCATAAAAAAACGATTGGTATTATTGGCGTAGGGGCAATCGGGCTAGAAACAGCTAAAATTGCGAAAGCATTTGATATGCATGTCATCGGTGTACGAAACTCGCTGAAACCGACAGACTATGTGGATAAATTATACACTTCCAATCAACTAGCTGAAGTACTTCCAATATGTGATTATGTTGTTGTCACTCTTCCATTAACTGATGATACATACCATTTATTCCAAAAAGAACAATTTCAGCAAATGAAAAAGTCAGCATTCTTTATTAACATCGGACGTGGAGAAATTGTGAAAGAAGATGATCTAGTTGAAGCATTAATAAGTGGAGAAATATTAGGTGCGGGATTAGACGTCTTTGAAACAGAACCATTACAGCAATCAAGTCCATTATGGGATTTAGAAAATGTCATTATTACTCCTCACACATCTGGTTCTACAGAGCATTATAGCAGTAGAGTGATAGAAGAAATATTTCTGCAGAATGCAATTTACTATCTAAAAGGAGAACCACTCCCGATTAATTTAGTAGACTACCATAAAGGATATTAACTAAATAGATAAAAAGAGGAGCCAGCTATTAATAGCACTGACTCCTCTTTTTTTACCCTACTTTTTTATAATTTTTCTGGCTTGATGCACGACGAACTATCATATAAACCTTTTGACTTAAGAAACCTATAAGCAAGATAACTACCAATAATAACGTTATCGTTGCTCCAGGAGGAGTTCCTAAATGATAGGATGAAAATAAACCAGTAAAAATACTAACTGCCGCTACTAAAATGGCAACAATAAACACCCATTTAAAACCTTTTACTAATTTAATGGAAAAAGCAGAAGGTAGTACCAACAGGGCAGAAACTAATAATACTCCAATAGTTGGTATAATAACAGAAATTGCAATACCCGTTAAAATGCTAAATGCAATAGATAGCATACTTGTATTAATCCCACTAGTTGTAGCAGTATCTTGATCAAAGGTCATAATATACATCTGTCTCGTAAAGAAAAGAAAAAATAAAAGAATAATTCCAGTTACAATTGCTAACACATTTACTTGCTGTTTACTTATCGTAATAATACTCCCAAATAAATATTGATCCATGCTTGCCGTCATTCCACCACTTGATAAGCTCATAAGAAATAACGCAAATGACAGACCAGCAGCCATCAAAATAGCTATCGATACTTCTGAATAAGTATGATATGCACGACGCATATATTCAATCCCAATCGCCCCAGCGACAACGACTAGTAGACTAGAGAGTGTCACATTTGTTTGAAAGAAAAAACCAATCGCAACACCAGCTAATGAGATATGGGACAAAGTATCGGCCATTAACGCCTGTCTTCTTAAGACTAAATAAATCCCTATGATTGGTGCAATTATTGCAATGAGCCCACCTGCCCAAAATGCTCTTTGCATGAATTCAAGCTCAAACATCTCCATCCACCTTTTTCTCCTTTCTCTATATGAATAATCTTATCTAAATAACCTTCTACTTCATCTTGATCATGGGTTACCATGACTACCGTTCTATTATGTTCTCTAACCTGATGCTTCATAAATTCATAAAATCCTTTTCTACTATCCGCATCCATGCCTGTTGTCGGTTCATCTAAAACAAGTAAATCCGGTTCTGACGCTAGTATTCGGGCAATCACAATCTTCTGTTTTTGTCCTCCAGATAACTCTCCTATTTTCTTATTTCGATACTCCCACATTCCAACCATTTCTAAAGACTTCTTCACTGCCTCATGATCAACTTCCTTCAGTCTCTCATAAAACTTTTTACGCTGATATCTACCTGAACGAACAAGTTCTATCACCGTGCTCGGGAATCCAACATTAAAAGAAGAGATTTGCTGCGGAACATAACCAACTGTTAATTTTTTTTCCTTCGAATTAAGCTTACTTATTTTCACACTGCCTGACCAAGGTTTAAGCAAGCCCAATAATAACTTTAAGAGTGTAGATTTACTTGCACCATTCGGGCCAGTAATCCCAACAAACTCACCACTTTCTAATTCAAAAGAGACATTTTCAAGAGAAGGGACATGCTCATATCCAAATGTAATTTTTGATACTGTCGCCAGTTTCATAGTAATTACTCCTTTCCATTTGTAATTCACGTCATCAATTCATTATTTAAATAAAAGCCGATTAATCTAAGATATAAAACCATACCATGTCAAAGGTGCTAGCTTGGTTATACCGATTTTTATATCAATGATTGATATAACATATATCTCCGTGTCCATCCACTGTCGAGACACATCTAAACTTTTATAATTTTTGCCATTTCCTACAGGTATATACTCTATAACATATATTGAGTAGCTTACTTTCCTAGTTTGAGAAAGTAAATCTATCCTTTAACCATTTCGTATTCATTACGATTTAAAGAAGAAATGGAACACACCTAGTTATTCATTTATTTAGATTAATCATAAATGAAAGCTATTCCTACCTTTTTCTTTTATATATTATACATGACACTTAATAATAGACTTTTCCCATTAAGGTGTCAACATAAATCCAAACGATTCCGATTAAAAATTTTATAATAAACTTTTTAATTGGTCAAGAATTTTACCTTCTTAAGAATACTCGCTTTTATCTTCCATCATATTATCCATTTAATAATAGAGGGAAACAAATTACTATTACACTAATAATAAAAATGTCGTGAATCCTTTTAGAAAAATTGTGGTCCTTCATCCTTCACTAAAGGTTAGTTCTAGCTTAGAAAACCATTTAGGGGCTATTTACTCTCCCACCTATCCTTCTTAAACGCTCACAAGCTTGTAATTAATGTCTAACTGAAGTTGGGAGATAAATAAAAAATTAACGCATCTTTCAAAAAAAAGGAATATTTTTTTTACTAATGGGTATTATATAAGTAAACAGAACAAAAGCATTACCAGATAAAACTCACTAGTAATGCTTTCCTGAAATGATTCTATTAGAAACGAACAACTCTTCCATTAAATACAGATTTCCAATACCCGCTATTCATAGATGCTATTGCAACACCAGTAGAGCTTTGTGAACCGATAAACTTACCTCCACCAATATAGATTCCAACATGACCATCTGTTTTATATGTGTTAAAGAACACTAAATCTCCTGGTTGCATATCGCTTGTAGACACACGCGTTCCGGAGTTCTTTAAAGCATCCGTACTTGCAGGAATGCTATATCCAGCTTGTGAATAAGCCCAGCTAACAAATCCAGAACAATCAAACAATCCGTTTGCTACATCTGAAGCAGTTCTTCCACCGCCAAATTTATAAGTTGAATTCCCAATGTATTTATAACCAGCAGTAATTGCTTTTGATTTACTACCGCTTGCTTTTTCACTTGAACTCTTACTAGCACTCCCACTGTCATTCGTTCCAATTGTGGAAGCAACCAATTGATTTAAGTTATCTTCTTCTTTTTGTTGAATCATTTTTTTTATTTGTGGCTCTACAGATTGTAAAGAACCGTATTTCTGTTCCAATTCTGCTTTACGCTCTTTATTTTCAGCTTCTTTAGCCTTTAAATCTTTTTTGGATTGCTCATTTTTCTTCTGTTGATCTTCATTTTGCTTTTGCATTTCTTCAAGATCTAACTTCGTATTATTCAACTCATCATATTTATCTTTTATTTCATTTTGCTTTGTTTCTAAATCTTCTTTATCTTTCTCATTGCTTGCAATTAAATCTTGATCTGCTTCCATAATTGTAGCAACTGCACCTACACGGTCAACAAATTCCTTAAAACTAGCAGCACCGAATAATACTTCAATATAATCAACACTTCCTCCATTTTCTTGGAAAGAACGTGCTCTTTCTTTTAATACATCATTACGCTTTTCAATTCTATCTTCTAATTCTTTTATTTTTTTCTCAAGAGAGTCAATTTCTTTCTCCGTAGCTTTCATTTTAGCCTTTGTTTCCTCAATAAGACTTTTATTTTCCTCAATTGCTTTATCTACTCTTTTAATTTGAGCCTCTAATTTTTTTAACTCTTCTTGCGTTTCTACAATTTTAATTTGAGCGTCAGAAATTTGGCTTTTTAAAGATGCTTGTTGTTGCGTAATGCTAGTTGGTTGAATCGCATGAGCATTTATTCCTGGGATCGCTAAGCTAGTACCCAATCCAAGTAATATCGTCGTATTTAGTACCACTAGTTTCTTTTTTAACATTCCATTTTCCCCCTGCACATTTATCTAATGTAGAATTCTTCTAATTTATTTATCTATGTATCTTCTTTATGTTTATGATGTAATTGGTAGAGAGACTCTTATAATATAGTATTCTCTACAGTGTAAATCAAACAATAACCCTGTTTTCGACGAAAGTTCTTTATATAAAACATCTTTCGCCACAAATAGAAGTATAACATCATAATTTGTCATTTAAGTAATAGAAATATTACAATTATATTTCAATTGTCATTTTTCATCGTTTGTTCACATTTTTTTCAAACTTTTTTCCTATATATCACTCCAAAAAATGGAAGCGACTAAATAATATTAAAATAATGAACCGTTCTTAATAGAAGTATTTTATCGTTTTATTTCGACACAACTCAACATTTTTCTTTTTTGTTAAAAAATGCGAATTTCTTTCTATTTGAACCACTATGTTATATTAGAAATAGCTCTTTACCTTGGCTGTTTTTCAATAATTGGTTTTTTAAAAGAAAATTAATACATGACAAGAAGGCATTTTAGGGATAACTCAAAGGCTAGCCCCCCTTTGCAAACAATAGGGTAACCCTTCCCATAATTTGTGATGACAATATACTTTCAAATTACGACCAACAAACTTTGAAACCAGTCCTAACTTAATATATAGAAGGAATTGATTAATACATGAAAAAAGTAATTGTAGTAGGCGGAGGGATACTTGGCGCCTCTATTACATTTGAATTAGCAAAGCGTGGAGCAGAGGTTATAGTCATTGATCGAGAAGATCAAGGACAAGCAACAAAGGCAGCAGCTGGCATCATTTGCCCTTGGAATTCCCAGCGTAGAAACAAAAAATGGTATGTATTAGCAAGAGAAGGTGCGAAATACTATCCATCCCTTGTTGAAGATTTAAATAGCTATCATCAATTACATACTGGTTATAAAAAAGTTGGTGCTCTAAGCCTTCATTCCGATCTTACAAAACTAGAAGCTATGGAAGAGAGAACATTAAAAAGAAAATTAGAAGCACCAGAAATTGGAGATGTAAATATTCTTACCTCATCAGAAGCAAAGGCATTGTTCCCGTTATTAGCTCCAGGATATGGCGCTTTACATATTAGTGGAGCAGCAAGAGTAAATGGCTGGGCACTACGAAATGCTCTTATAGAGGCTAGCAAACAATTAGGTGCAACCTTTATTCACTCAAATAGTACGCTTATCAAAGAAAAAGACGAAATTATTGGCGTAAAACTTAGTGATAACACTACTATTTATGCGGATGAAGTAGTCATTGCTGCGGGGGTATGGGCAAATGAGTTACTTAAGCCATTACAATTATCCTTTGATGTGAAAGCACAGAAAGGACAGATTTTGCATGTAAAGCTAAAAGATGTAACATGTTCTGATTGGCCTGTTGTCATGCCACCACATGATCAGTATATATTAACTTTAGAAGATAACAGCATTGTGATAGGCGCAACACACGATAATACGACTGCGTTAGCTGCTGACATAACGGTTGCGGGAATAAAAGAGATTATCGATAAAGCTTTACTATTCGCTCCAGGCTTATCCGATGGAATCTGGGGAGAAGCAAAAGTTGGCTTCCGTCCATTTACAAATGACTTTCTTCCAGTATTCGGAAGACTGGCACAGTATAAAGGATTAACGATTGCGAATGGTTTAGGAGCATCAGGCTTAACGATGGGCCCATTTATCGGCAAACAACTGGCCAAATTTGTCCTTGGATCTGCATGTGATATCGATTTATCTCCATATTCTATCGATAGTTCCGTTCAAGAGATATAATTGCCTTTTTTTTAAATACGCTGCTCGATTATATTTTGTTTATTTAATTAATACCATCCGAAAAAAAAAGGATGCCTGATCCCAGCTACCTTTTTGGGAGATTCAAGCATCCTTTTTCTTTATAAGGATTACCCTTCCTTAAAATAATTTTTTTCAGATACAATATTAGGTAATTGTCCTTATTTTTTTCGTTCACAGCTAATTATATATGCTCTGTTCCAAATAAAGTGAGCCCATTAGCCGTCACTCTTCACTAGGCTTTTTTCCTATTACCCATCCAAAACTCTTACAAATAGAACTCCCTCCTCTACATTAGGTTGAAATTCAATAGAATAGATAGTATTTTCTACATATGGTTCTTCGCCAATTTTCATATTAAAATTGTTCTATATTACGTTCACTTTCATTCTATTAAACGTTCTTTCTTCATTATTATTTAGGAATAATCTAGTTAACTGCAATTAGTGATTTATTGTTCGTTCACTAATGGATCATTACGAACTTACTGTTGAGAGACTGCCCTCTTTCATCAGCCTTTTTACATTTTAGGGGGATTAAAAAATGAGTCGAATAATTACTATTACTTCCGGGAAAGGTGGGGTTGGAAAAACTACAGTTACTGCTAATATCGGTATTTCCCTTGCATTAAAAGGCTATAAAGTGTGCTTAATTGATGCAGATTTTGGTTTACGAAACCTTGATATTCCATTAGGCTTGTCTAATCGAATTATTCTAGATATTTCGGATTATTTGCAAAAGCTATGTTCCTTTAATCATATGGTCGTTAAACACCGTACATTAAAGAACCTTCATTTAGTACCCGGTAGTAAAAAGCAAGTGACAGAGGTAGAATTTCTCTCGTTTGTGGAGATGCTACAAGAAATTGATTCACTGTATGATTTTATCTTAATTGATTCTCCCTCAGGATTGGAAAGTGGATTTTTCTATGCAATAAACGGAGCCGATGAAGTTATTATTGTAGCTTCACCTGATAAAACTGCATTACAGGATGCAGACAGGGTAATTGGTATACTGGAATCACAAAATAAACAGCCATTATCTCTCCTTGTAAATGGTTATAAACATAACCAGGAAGTTGAAAATATCTTGCAATTATTGAATATAAATATTCTAGGAGCCATTCCTTCTGATGCAGATATTATCGCAGCTAATAACAAAGGCAATCCAATTGCATTAAACCCAAGTTTACAATCTGGAGTGATGTTTAGAAAGATTGCAAGTAATCTTTCCAAACACCATTATAACCAGAGAATTGATTTACCTTCTTATAACCAGAACTTTTTTACACATAGAAATTTAAAGCTGTCTTTTTAAAAACATTTACGAATGAAAGAACTTATAGTCTCTTACTTAGCGTTTACTTGATAGGTTGGAATTTCATAGTTTAATGTATATGTACTTATTAAACTATATAAATTATAAATTTGATTTACCTGTTTTGTTGCCCAGCCTATATCGGAAGCATACTGATGTGTTGCAGTCCCTGTTTTTTCAGCTGCATCAGGATTCCATCTCATTTTATATAAAGTATCTTGTCCAGCATTGATATAACCTTGCGCAATAAATTTTGCACCACCTATAATCGCAGCTTCAGGTGTAAACCAGCCAGCATTATAGGCATATTCGGCACCACTTGAAATAGCAGATCCATCATAGGCACCAATACCATACATGTTATAGACCATTTTACCATTAACTTCAACACCATTTGCCAAAGTAGAAGTACCATTTCCAGTCTCTAAAAGAGCATGAGAAATCAAGTATAGTTCATTAATTCCGTAAGCATTAGCCGCAGTGACAAAAGCAGATGCTTTACCAGCTAATATACCTTTACCAGCTAATATCTTACTATCTACTTCTTTATCATCCACATTTGCTTTTGCAGACAATTTAAGAAATTGCAAAGATTGGATATCACTATTAATAAAGTTATCGGGGTTTAGATAATAGGCAGTATCTTCTTTACTAGCACTAACCCATGCCTGTGAATAATCTACTTTATACCAGTAGTATCCATCCGTTCCTTTTACTTTGGAAACAACCGTTAATACCTGTCCACTCGTTAAAGTACTAACAACAGAATAATCGGTTCCAGCACCTCCACGCAATCTCCAGCCACTACCAAGTACAGTTCCTTTTGTGGAATCAGATGTTTTGAAAACAATCGCATCTTCTCTGATATATGTATCATATTTTGTATCCGTTTGTGGATTGACTTTTAATTGAATATTAGTCATGTCTTCTAAAGTCAGATTGTAATTAACATAACTCTTATTTATTGTTACATTAGTGCTCCCATTATCTTTAGCCGTTAAATATTCTGTACTAACATACCCTTCCAGATTATTCACTATTATTTTGGACCAACCATTTTCTTCTGATTGAACAGTTACTACTGTTCCTGCTGCAAGCTTGCTTAAGATTGTTCCACTCGTTGATGGTGTAGCTCTCATATTTAAGCTAGAACCCGCTTGGACATTAACAATCTTTTCCACTGCTGTTGGTGCTTCCTCTGACTGCTTGTCTTCCTCTTGATCTGTTTGGTCGTCTGTTCCATTTTCAGGGGTAGTAATACTTGTCAAGTACTCACTGCTTACATACCCTTCTAGATTATTCGTCTTAATTTGTGACCAGCCATTTTTCTCTGATAATACTGTTACTACCGTTCCTGCTGTAAGCTTTCCTTTTATTACTCCACTTGTTGATGCTGTGGATCTCACGTTTAAGCTTGATCCTGCTTGAACATTGACTTTCTTTTCCACTGTGGTTGGTGTTTCTTCTGGCTGCTTGTCTTCCTCTGGATCTGTTTGGTCGTCTGTTCCATTTTCAGGGGTAGTAATCCTTGTCAAGTACTCACTGCTTACATACCCTTCTAGATTATTCGTCTTAATTTGTGACCAGCCATTTTTCTCTGATAATACTGTTACTACCGTTCCTGCTGTAAGCTTTCCTTTTATTGTGCCACTTGTTGATGCTTTCGATCTCACGTTTAAATTAGATCCCGTCTGCACATNGATCTCACGTTTAAGCTTGATCCTGCTTGAACATTGACTTTCTTTTCCACTGTGGTTGGTGTTTCTTCTGGCTGCTTGTCTTCCTCTGGATCTGTTTGGTCGTCTGTTCCATTTTCAGGGGTAGTAACACTTGTTAAGTACTCACTGCTTACATACCCTTCTAGATTATTCGTCTTAATTTGCGACCAGCCATTTTTCTCTGATATTACTGTTACTACCGTTCCTGCTGTAAGCTTTCCTTTTATTACTCCACTTGTTGATGCTGTGGATCTCACGTTTAAGCTTGATCCTGCTTGAACATTGACTTTCTTTTCCACTGTGGTAGGTGTTTCT
>NZ_CATNHG010000080.1:0-58212 GCF_950097965.1 Bacillus sp. T2.9-1 | reverse complement strand
AAGATGAGATTTCCCATAGCGTAAGCTAGTAAGATCCCTGAAAGATGATCAGGTTGATAGGTCAGAGGTGGAAGCGTGGCGACATGTGGAGCTGACTGATACTAATAGATCGAGGACTTAACTAAAACGAAAAGCGGAAACGCCTGTTTATCGGCGTACAAACTGGAAGAGCGTCGACTGAGATAAAGGAAACACGATGAACGCAAGTGAATCGATGTTGACTTATCGTAGGGAGATGATCGGAAGTTTGCTAGGCGATAGGCGTTGGAGCTGGACAATAATGATTACTTGGTCAAGGTTTACTTCTAAATGATTTAGTTTTGAGAGAATAATTCTCTAACTAAATAAGTCTGGTGGCGATAGCGAGAAGGTCACACCCGTTCCCATACCGAACACGGAAGTTAAGCTTCTAAAGCGCCGATGGTAGTTGGGGGTTCTCCCCCTGTGAGAGTAGGACGTCGCCAGGCACGAATAAAACAAGCATCTACTTTGGTGGATGCTTGTTTTTTATAGTTTACTAATTATTAGATAGATTATTCATCCAAAGATTAGGCTTGGCGTCTTTCTTGTAAAATCCGTGCTTTTCCCATTTGATAAACAAAAAATTGATATTTTGGATCACTTGTTTTGGTGTTGACGATTTCTCTCTCGCAGTCCATACATATAAAAGATTGAAAGAGATGAATTCCTTCTAATTTATTATTTTCACATATAAGACATTTTTCCCCTTTAATTGATTGGGTATGATATTTCCCCATTTTTTCCCCACCTCCATAGAAACTATTTTAACCATTTTAGTAATCATTTATACATTGACTCTCAAAGTCTATCAATCACTTATTTACTTCGTTCTAGCAAGTTTAAAGCTAGGCAATGATAAGATAGTCAAAAAAGTGATACTATAAATAGAGAGAAAAAAGAAAAGAGGAGTACTATTGCAAGGAAAAACACCATTATATTCTAAACTCTTACAGTTTCAGTCGGAAAATAATATATCTTTTCATGTGCCAGGCCATAAGAATGGAGAATTGATTTCTTATAATGACGAGGAATGGAGAAGACAATTATGGAAATTTGATGTTACGGAGCTTAATGACCTAGATGATTTACATGCTCCTATGGGCGTTATTGGTGATGCAGAGAAACTATTAACAGATCTTTATGGAGTGAAAAAAAGCTATTTTCTTGTAAATGGAAGTACTGTTGGGAATTTAGCTATGATACTCGCCTCTTTAAAAGAAGGAGATAAAGTATTTGTTCAAAGGAATAGTCATAAATCAGTAATGAATGGAATAAAGCTTGCTAAAGCAAAACCGATTTTTCTAAGTCCCGATTATGAGGAAGAATGGAAGGTGGAAACAGTCCTTTCAGAAAGAACCGTAAAGCAAGCGATTGCTCAATTTCCTGAAGTGAAAACACTTATCCTAACGTCTCCTAATTATTATGGTATGATTGGAAATTTAGAAGAAATCATTCAATTAGCCCATGCTAACGGAATTTGTGTTTTAGTTGATGAAGCCCATGGTGCTCATTTTATAGGAAATGATAAATTTCCACCATCAGCTGTTCAATTGGGGGCTGATCTAGTTGTTCAGTCCGCACATAAAACACTTCCTGCCTTAACCATGGGAGCATACTTACACTATAATACTGATTTTATAGAGGAGCATGAAGTAAAATATTATCTGGAGATATTGCAGTCCAGTAGCCCCTCTTACTTAATCATGGCTTCCTTAGATAAGGCTAGACACTATTTAGCAACATACAGTGAGGAGGATTGGGATTACCTGCAAAATACTATTAGTCTGTTTCGTAGTGAGCTAGCAAAGGTTTCACAGCTAAAAGTGTTAGGTTATCCTTATATAGGGGATCCCTTAAAAATTACTATTCAATCGACAGTAGATAAAACTGGTTTTATTCTTCAAAAACAATTAGAAAAAGAGGGGATTTATACAGAATTAGCTGATTCTAATAATGTACTATTTGTTTTTCCATTGCTAAAAAAAGAAATAGCATTTCCTCTTAATGAGATTATTACTAAAGTAAGAAAGGCATTGTCTGAGAACCTATCTGAGATTCCCTATGAAAGAAAAGTGTCAGCATCTATAAAAAAAGGGCAGGATATAGTAGAATTAAAACTTGGTGAAACAGAGCAAGCTTTACGAAATAAAAGAGAAATATCATTAAATGATGCCCATCATGCTATTTGTGCAGAAACAATTATTCCGTATCCACCAGGAATCCCTATTCTAATGCCTGGTGAGGAAATAACGATGTATCATATCAATCAAATAAAGAACTTATTAAAAGATGGAGCGAGATTCCAAGGAAGCCCATCTATTTATGAAAATAAAATTACAATTTTCGAGAAATGACAGCTTTAGGAGGACAATACGGTGACAAAAGGGCTCTTTATTACATTAGAAGGACCAGAGGGAGCAGGGAAAACAACGATTATTGATATGTTGTTAAACTATTACCAGGAGCAAGAGAAGCAGATTATTAAGACGCGAGAACCAGGTGGAATCCCTATTTCTGAAAAAATTAGAAGTATTATATTAGATCCCAAGCATACTGAAATGGATGCTAGAACAGAAGCTTTACTTTATGCAGCTGCAAGAAGACAGCATTTAGTAGAGAAAGTAATACCAGCTTTAAACAGTGGAGCAATTATTCTATGTGATCGTTTTATTGATAGCTCTTTGGCATATCAGGGGTTTGCTAGAGGAATTGACATGGATGAAATTTGGGAGATTAATCAATTTGCTATTGGAGATGTGATGCCGGAGCTAACGATTTATTTTGATCTTGACCCACGAGTTGGTTTAGCGAGAATTAACACTACTAGTGATAGGGAGATCAATCGTCTAGACTTAGAAAAAATAGAATTTCATGAATTGGTCCAAGAGGGCTATTATAAGGTGATAGAGAAATTTCCAGAAAGAATTGTTAAAGTGGATGCATCTAAGCCTTTAGAGCAGGTATTTCAAGATACGGTAGAGATTATTAATCAATTTCTGAAATAGTATGGGTACCTTTAAACAAAATATTCATGTAAATCTATTACTTCTAAAGAATGAGTGCTGACAATGCGCCTGAGGAATTATTTTTCCTTTCAGCTGTTTGTTTTTGCATTTATTGCTATAATAGGAACAAGTTATAAAATCATTCGGAAACTATAATAAGGGGCGGGATAAAAATGAAATTAATTCTAACAGTCATTCAAGATAAAGATAGCAATAAATTGCTTAATGCACTTGTTGAAAATAATTTTAGAGCGACAAAGCTTGCGAGTACGGGCGGATTTTTGAAATCTGGAAATACTACCTTTATGATAGGAACGGAAGATATACGTGTGGAAAAGGCTTTGCAAATTATTAAAGATAATTGTCAATCAAGAGATCAATTAGTAGCTCCTGTTTCGCCCATGGGAGGGAATGCAGACTCTTACGTTCCTTATCCAGTGGAAGTGGAAGTGGGAGGAGCAACTGTTTTTGTATTACCTGTTGAGCAATTTAAGCAATTTTAAATCATACATCGGTTAGCTTCGAGTTGCCGATGTACTTTCATGCTTAATGGATAATGGTAGTCTATGCTATCCAGTAAGAAGTAGAACGTTCTTCAGGAGGAAGAATATGAAGATAAATAAAGACATTCGAATTAAGCCTGAAGGGACTAAAATAGAAACAAAAGGTAGTCTAGGTGGTTCGAAATTTCAAGGATATGTCCAACAACAAAACGAGAAATTGAAGATCGAACAGCTTCAGACATTAATGAAAAACATTGATGATATTGGTAACAGGTTGGGGAGATCTCAAAATCTAAAGGATTTGACTAAGTATAAATCCCTTGTAAAACAGTTTGTAAAGGAAGCTGTTGAATATGGGATGGAAGTGAAAAAAGATAATTCTTGGGATCAGTTTGGTCAGGGTAGAGATTTAAGTATTGTACATGTCATAGATGATAAATTAGTTGAACTGACAGAAGAAGTAATAGCAAAAGAGAAAAACAGTTTAAATATTTTGGATAAAATTGGTGAAATCAAAGGTTTGCTGATTAATATATATACGTAATGGAGTGATTGTCTTGACAAGAACATGGGAACAGCTTGAACAGACACAGCCCATTGTTTTAAAGATGCTGAAAAACAGCTTAAAAAAAGAACGACTAGCACATGCTTACCTTTTTGAGGGAATGAAAGGTACGGGGAAAAGGGAAATAAGTCTTGTTCTCACAAAGAGTATTTTATGTGAAAATAGTATAAAAGGATATGTTCCATGTGAAACATGTTCTAATTGCAAGAGGATAAATAATGGAAATCATCCAGACGTTCACTTGCTTGAACCAGATGGATTATCAATAAAAAAACATCAGATACAAAGCCTGCAAGAAGAATTTTCAAAAACTGGGGTGGAGTCAAATCAAAAGGTTTACATTCTTGTTCACGCAGATAAAATGACCACCAATGCAGCTAATAGTTTGTTGAAATTTTTGGAAGAACCTAATGCAGAAACAACTGCCATTCTATTAACGGAACAAATTCAGCAAATATTGCCGACTATTTTATCTCGATGCCAAACACTTTCCTTTAAACCATTATCCCCAAATGAAATGGCAAAAGAACTAGTAAGAAATGGAATTAAACCAAATGAAGCCCCTTTGCTTGCGCAGATTACCAATAGTTTTGAAGAAGCATTGACTCTAAGTACAGATGAATGGTTTGTACAAGCACAAAAAATAGTGGTAAAATTATATGAGGTTCTGAATAGAACCCCATTAGAAGCATTAGTGGCTCTTCAAAGAGACTGGTTTTCACATTTTAAAGAAAAAGATCAGTTTGATAGAGGGCTCGATTTATTATTGCTACTATATAAAGATTTATTATATATACAGCTTGGCAAGCACGATCAGATTGTATACGTTGGCGAGAAAGAACGTCTAGAGGCATATGCCTTAAGAACTTCTAATAGGCGCTTAACGGAACAAATGACAGCTATTTTTGAAGCAAAGCGAAAGCTGCAAGGGAATATGAATCCACAGTTATTGATGGAGCAGCTGGTGCTAAAGCTGCAGGAGGGATCTTCAGTTGTATGATGTCGTAGGAATCCGCTTTAAAAAAGCTGGAAAAATATATTATTTTGATCCAAATGAATTAATTATCCAAAAGGGAGACTTTGTCATCGTTGAAACTGTTCGGGGTGTAGAATTCGGGAGAGTAGTAAT
This sequence comes from Bacillus sp. T2.9-1, assembly GCF_950097965.1. Taxonomy (NCBI): domain Bacteria; kingdom Bacillati; phylum Bacillota; class Bacilli; order Caryophanales; family Bacillaceae; genus Bacillus; species Bacillus sp. T2.9-1. Next base: position 52,989 of record NZ_CATNHG010000080.1, on the reverse strand, counting down.
TGGCCCGAAAAAAGTAGATGAAAATGACGTTGTTTTACCTTTAAAGAAAGTATTAAGAATTGCGGATCAGAAAGATCAAATGATTGTAGAGGAAAATAAATTCGCAGCCAAAGAAGCATATGATGTTTGCTGTGAGAAAGTGACGCTACATGAATTAGAGATGAAATTGGTTGATGTAGAATATACATTTGACCGTAATAAAATCATTTTTTATTTTACCGCAGATGGTCGAGTAGATTTTAGGGAATTAGTAAAAGATTTAGCATCCATTTTTAGAACTAGAATTGAGCTTCGTCAGATTGGGGTTAGAGATGAGGCGAAAATGTTAGGTGGCATTGGTCCTTGTGGAAGGATGCTTTGCTGTTCAACTTTCTTAGGGGATTTTGAACCAGTATCTATTAAGATGGCAAAAGATCAAAACCTTTCCTTAAATCCAACAAAAATTTCTGGATTATGTGGACGATTAATGTGTTGTTTAAAATATGAAAATGATGATTATGAAGCTGCAAAAGAACTTTTACCAGACTTAGGTGACTGGATTAATACACCGGATGGAAAGGGAAAAGTTGTTGGTTTAAATATTTTAGAACGTGTACTCCAAGTGGAAATTTCTGAACAAGAACGAGTGCTTGAATATACATTAGATGAAATACTGCAAGAAGATGCTGTTTCAGTTCAATCCACAGATTAATGAGGTGGAAGAGTGGATAAAAAAGAAGTTTTTGAATCAGTAATAAATATGGAAAGTCAAATTGGTAACTTATATAAGCAATTAGGTGATCTTAAACAGCATGTAGCTGAACTTATTGAAGAAAATAATAGGTTGAAGCTAGAAAATGAGAATCTAAGGAAGCATTTAGAGGATATACCAAGAGAGAAAGAATCAAGACAGGATAATCAGAAAAAAAGAAACGCAAAACAAAGTAAGATGATAGAGGAAAAAAACATTGATATAGGGGAAGGATATGATAACCTCGCAAGATTGTATCAAGAAGGTTTCCATATTTGTAATCTTCATTTTGGGAGTCCCCGAAAAGATGGTGATTGTCTATTTTGTTTGTCGTTTCTTAATAAAAAATAAGGATGTCTCAAAGAAAATAATCCCAGTGAAAATAAGCAATACAACCAATTGTATTGGATGGGATGACTCTTTCTTCTTGAGACATCTCTTTTTCTATGTAGGAAATAAATAAATGGAGGTTAAGGGTAGTGGTACCATTAATTGGAGATGAAAGATTAGATTATTTATTGGATGAACGTTTAAGGATTATCCAAAGTCCATCCGTATTTTCATTCTCGTTAGATGCAGTATTATTAGCTGATTTTGTAGGTATTCCCTTAAAAAAGGGGAAGATAGTCGATTTATGTAGTGGCAATGGGGTTATTCCACTTTTTTTATCACTTCGTACACAGGGAGAAATCATAGGAGTCGAGATACAGGAACGATTATATGATATGGCGAATCGAAGTATACAGTATAATCAGTTAGAAGAGAAAATTAAAATGATTCATGGTGATATTAAGGATGCCCCTAGCTTCCTTGGATCGGAGAAATATGATGCAGTTACGTGTAATCCCCCCTACTTTAAGAAGACTAATTCTATAGAAGAGATTAATATAAATGAGCATCTTGCTATTGCGAGGCATGAACTCCTCTGTACGTTGGAGGACTCCATTAGTGTAGCTAGCCAATTAGTTAAACAAGGTGGAAAAGTGGCTTTTGTCCATAGACCAGGAAGATTATTAGATATCATTACATTAATGCGAGCAAATCGATTGGAGCCAAAGCGTATACGATTCGTTTATCCAAAAGCAGGGAAGGAAGCGAATATTTTGCTAGTCGAAGCGATAAAAGATGGCAAACCGGACTTAAAAGTTTTACCTCCGTTATTTGTTTATAAAGATGGCAACAATTATACAGAGGAAATGAGTAAAATTTTATATGGAAAGTAAGAAGCATTATTTCTATGTATTAATTTGTAATGATGGAAGCTATTATGCAGGCTATACAAATGATCTTCAAAAGCGTTTGAATACACATAATGCCGGAAAAGGGGCAAAATATACTAGAGGGCGTTTGCCAGTAGCGATTATTTATCAGGAGGAATTCCAAACAAAACAGGAAGCCATGCAACAAGAGTATGCCTTTAAACAATTAGGGAGAAAGAAAAAAGAGCAGTTTCTAAAGAAGGAGCTTGGTGAAGGAAATGAAGCAACAAAAAAGCTATAAAGAAAAAAGAGGATCTCTGTATCTAGTCCCTACTCCTATTGGGAATTTAGAAGATATGAGTTTTCGTGCAATCAGGATTCTGAAAGAGGCAGATGTTATTGCTGCCGAAGATACACGTAATACAAAAAAGCTTTGTAACTATTTTGAAATCACTACACCTGTGGTTAGTTATCATGAGCATAATAAAGAGACGAGTGGCCAGAAGCTAATACAAGCTTTAAAAGAAGAAAAAGTTATTGCCTTAGTAAGTGATGCAGGGATGCCAACTATTGCAGATCCAGGATATGAACTAGTTATAGATGCGATTGCTCAAGAAATTCCAGTTATTCCACTTCCAGGAGCCAATGCGGCATTAACAGCACTTATTGCTTCAGGTCTTCCGACACATCCCTTTTATTTTTATGGATTTCTTAATCGACAAAAAAAGGAGAAGAAAAAAGAATTACTTTTCCTTAAGACTATTCCAGGTACGATTCTTTTATATGAATCTCCACACCGTTTAAAAGAAACTTTAACTTTAATAATGGATATACTTGGTAATAGAAAGATCACTTTATGCAGAGAATTGACCAAGCTATATGAAGAATTTATTCGTGGTACAGTAGAGGAAGCAATTGCATGGTCGCAATCAGAAGAAATTAGAGGAGAATTTTGTTTAGTAATTGAGCAGGGTGAATTCCAAAAAGAAGAAGAAAATAATTGGTGGGACGAATTGACCGTTGTACAACAAGTGAATCATTATGTTCAAAAAGAAGGAATTACAGTAAAAGAAGCAATTAAAAAGACAGCATTAGATAGAGGAATGCAAAAAAGAGACGTCTACCAAGAATATCATATTGAATAAGAAAAGAGCTGCCGTCATAAAAGTGAACATAAAATAACATGGTGTTCACCTTTAATAAGGCAGCCCTTTGTTTATAAAAAAGAATGAATAGGTTCTAGTTACTTCAAGGAGCTTCTAATCCAATAAAAAGATGGATGGATAAATACTAGTTGAAAAAGTACCTACACATTTCTTATTTTATTCTTATTTAGAAACTTCAAAGTTACTTTTAATTTCTTGGATTAATTGCTCTGCACCTTCACGGCTAAGGATTAATTTACCGCCAGCTAAAGAAAGGTTGTCATCTGAAACTTCTCCAGTAACTTGGCAAGTCATGTTTGGCTTATATTTTTTTAAGATGATTTTTTCATCATCTACATAAATTTCTAGAGCATCTTTTTCCGCAATACCTAATGTACGTCTTAATTCGATTGGAATAACTACACGACCTAATTCATCAACTTTACGAACAATACCTGTAGATTTCATTTATTTTCTCCTCCCAAAAGTGAATATTTATATTTTTTTCGCTAATTTTCGACAAATTTCTTTGTATGTCATTATAATACCAGCCATTCCCATAAACGTCAATTATTTATTTTCAAATTATTGTATTTTAAAAAGCCTTGTTATATTAGGATTTTGCGAGAAGTAGTCAGATACTTACCTAGTTAGTGGGATAAATTGGTATATTTTAATAGTATTATTTATGTTCTTTTTTCGACAAAAACCAACATTTTTATTTCTTTTCCAACAGGCTATAAAATGTCTGTTGCATAAACTAGTAATTTTAGGTATATTTTGATGGGATAAAAGGAAAAAATGGCAATGATTATGCGGTTTATACGAATGTTCTTATACTTTTTTGTTTCGATAAAAAAGAAGAATGGTTACAATAGTAATATCGGTTATTTTTATTTTACTAAAGGTTCATATGTATACATATATATAGGAGGGAACTAAGTGAAGGATCAAGAAAAATCTTTTTATATTACTACGCCAATCTATTATCCAAGTGGTAATTTACATATTGGACATGCTTACACAACAGTTGCTGGAGATGCAATGGCTCGTTATAAAAGAATGCGAGGTTATGAAGTTCGTTATTTAACCGGAACGGATGAACATGGACAAAAAATCCAACGAAAAGCAGAAGAAGCAGGAATTACGCCTATTCAATATGTAGATGAAATTGTTGCAGGAATTAAAGAACTATGGGATAAACTGGATATTTCTTACGATGATTTTATTCGTACAACAGAAAAAAGACATACAGATATTGTGGAAAAAATGTTTAAGAAGCTAGTGGATCAAGGAGATATTTATTTAGACGAGTATCAGGGCTGGTATTCTGTTTCTGATGAAACATATTATACAGAGCTTCAACTAGTTGATCCTATCCATGATGAAAATGGAAAAGTAATTGGAGGTAAAAGCCCTGATAGTGGTCATGCTGTTGAATTAGTGAAAGAAGAATCTTATTTCTTTAGAATGGGAAAATATGCTGATCGTTTATTAGCGTTTTATGAGGAAAATCCAGCGTTTATTCAACCAGAATCTCGTAAGAATGAGATGATTAATAACTTTATTAAACCTGGATTAGAAGACTTGGCTGTTTCAAGAACTACATTTGATTGGGGAATTAAAGTTCCAGGAGATCCGAAGCATGTTGTTTATGTGTGGATTGATGCACTTTCCAATTATATTACCGCACTAGGATATGGTTCTGATGATGAGACATTATATAAGAAGTTCTGGCCAGCAAATGTCCATTTAGTAGGGAAAGAAATTGTACGTTTCCATACAATTTATTGGCCAATTATGTTAATGGCATTAGACCTTCCATTGCCGAAGAAGGTTTTTGCACATGGTTGGATCCTTATGAAGGATGGCAAAATGTCTAAATCAAAGGGGAATGTGGTTAATCCTGTTACATTAATTGATCGTTATGGTTTAGATGCCCTTCGTTATTATTTACTAAGAGAAGTTCCGTTTGGTTCTGATGGTGTATTTACTCCTGAAGCATTTGTAGAAAGAGTGAATTTTGACTTAGCCAATGATTTAGGTAATTTATTAAATCGTACAGTGGCGATGATTAATAAGTACTTTAATGGAGAAATACCTACTTATAAAAATTCGGAAGGACCGTTTGAACAATCTCTTGTTGCGGCACATAGAGAAACAGTGGAAAAATATGCAGAGCATATGGATAATATGGAGTTCTCTGTTGTATTAACAACATTATGGCAATTAATTAGCAGAAATAATAAATATATTGATGAAACACAACCATGGGTGTTGGCAAAAGAAGAAAGAACAGAAGAATTAGCAATTGTTATGAACCATTTAGCGGAATCTTTAAGAAGAATCGCTATTTTACTAAAACCTTTCTTAACAAGAACTCCTGACAAGATTTTTAAACAATTAAATATACAGGACGTTTCTTTGCACACTTGGGATAGCCTAGAACGTTTTGGGGTCATTCCTGCAGGTACTATAGTTGAGAAGGGAGATCCTATTTTCCCTAGGTTAGATATCCAAGAAGAGGTGGAATTTATCAAGGAAGAGATGAAGGGACCTCAAAAGGAAGAAGAGAAGAAACCAGAAGTCCAAGAAGTTCCAGAAGTAGATGAAATCACGATAGATGACTTTATGAAAGTGGACTTACGTGTTGCACAAGTTCTTGAAGCAGAACCAGTGAAAAAAGCAGACAAGTTATTGAAGCTACAATTAGATTTAGGTTATGAGAAACGACAAGTAGTTTCTGGTATTGCTAAATATTATTCTCCAGAAGACTTAGTTGGACGAAAAGTTATTTGTGTAACAAATTTAAAACCGGTTAAATTAAGAGGAGAGCTTTCACAAGGTATGATTTTAGCTGGAAGTCATGATGGTGAATTGTCTCTTGCGACAATTGCAGAAGCTTTACCATTGGGTTCAAAAGTAAAATAAAAACAAATCAATGAAAAAACATGGAGATGTTCCTAAAGAGGAATCGCCTTTCTTAAAAAGGTGAGGAAAACAATGGGTTAAACATCTCTATGTTTTTTCTTCTTACATTAAGAACAAAAGAGAAATCAACATAAACAAGAAGCGATTGTAAGTATATCTAACAAAAGATGGAGGGAAGATTTTCATGTTATTTGATACCCATACACATATTAACGCAGATGAGTTTCAAGAGGATTTAGAAGAAGTTATAGAACGGGCAATGGATGCTGGGATGGAAAAGATGGTAGTTGTTGGATTTGATAGACCTACCATCATAAGAGCGATGGAGCTTATTGAGCAATATGAATTTGTTTATGCAAGTATAGGATGGCACCCAGTAGATGCAATTGATATGAAAGAGGAAGACTTAGTTTGGATTGAAGAGTTAGCTAAGCATCCAAAAGTAATTGCAATCGGAGAAATGGGATTAGATTATCATTGGGATAAATCGCCAAAAGAAATTCAAAAAGAGGTATTCAGAAAACAAATTCAACTAGCAAAAAAAGTAAAACTTCCAATAATTATTCATAATCGTGAAGCAACAGCTGATATTGTAGAAATTTTAAAAGAGGAAGATGCGAAAGAAGTTGGAGGGATTATGCACTGTTATGGTGGGAGTGTAGAAACTGCACTAGAATGCATAAATATGAATTTCTATATCTCACTAGGTGGAACGGTGACTTTCAAAAATGCCCGGAAACCAAAAGAGGTTGCAGAAGCAGTTTCACTAGATCATTTATTAATTGAAACAGACTGTCCATATTTAGCGCCGACACCGTTTAGGGGTAAAAGAAATGAACCGAGTTATGTAAAATTAGTGGCAGAGGAAATTGCTGCGATTAAAGGGATTTCTTATGAAGAGGTGGCTAGAAAAACAACAGAAAATGCAAAAAAATTATTCGGCATAAACTGATAAAGATTTTTGTCGAATAACGAAAAAGTTTGTCTGAAATTCACCTTATTTTTAATCGTTCTACATCGCTTTCTTTTCTCATAGACTAATTATGTCGAGATTTCTTTCTTTCCTTTCGCTCGTTTTTTTTGCATAATAAGAAATACGTTCAAAGATTCTTAAGGGTTGACAGCAGACATGATACTCTATATAATCACTCCGAGAGAAAAGGAGGCGTTTTTCATCGTAATCCAAAACATGAAAAACCTGTTTTCGAAATCTTTGAGCAGGAAAAAGGTGTCCATCTTTTTAGCTAGTTTCATCGTTTTTGCAAGTAGCTTAGGCTTTATAATTTATGAAACTACTAAAAATACTGTGGCGCTGACGCTAAATGGTAAAGAACAAATCATCGAGACGCACTCATCTACTATAAAACAAATATTTGATGACTTGGACATTGCTATTGGCTCAAAAGATTATGTGTTTCCCTCGTTAAACACAAAGGTTACAGATAACCTTGAAGTTGTCTGGAAGAAAGCTAAACAGGTTGAATTGCAAAAAGACGACGAGAAGAAAACGGTTTGGACAACAGTAGATACTGTTAAGGAGTTTTTAGAAGAACAAAAAATTTCTTTGAACGAGCATGATCAGATCAATCAGAAAGAAACTAACGCTATAGAACATAATATGGAAGTTGTCGTACATACAGCATTTCCAGTAACACTAGTAGACGCAGGAGAGAAAAAACAAGTATGGTCCACTTCGACTACGGTCGCTGACTTTTTAACACAACATGAGATATCACTTGCAAAATTAGACCGAGTTGAACCAGATCTAAAAGAAAAAGTGAAAGAGGAAACTGTTGTTAATATAAAAAGAATAGAAAAGGTCACCGATGTAGTGGAACAACCGATTAACTTTGCCGTTATTACCCAAAAGGACGATAATCTTCCGGCAGGTACTGAGAAGATACTGAAAAAGGGCACAGAAGGATTAGTCTCTAAAAAGTATGAAGTTACCAAGGAAAATGGCAAAGAGATTTCCCGGAAATTACTCAGTGAAACAACAGTGAAAGAAAAGCAGGACAAAATTGTATCTGTTGGAACAAAAGGCGATGTCATACAACTAGCATCCCGAGGAGAAGAAAGCGGGAAAGAAGTGTACGTCAATTCAACAGCATATACTGCTAGCTGTAATGGATGTTCTGGCCGAACGGCTACTGGAATTGATCTGAAAGCTAATCCAAATGCAAAAGTAATTGCTGTCGACCCAAGTTTTATCCCATTAGGAACAAAGGTTTATGTTGAAGGCTATGGCTATGCTGTTGCAGGTGATACAGGTGGAAGCGTGAAAGGACAGAAAATCGATGTTTTCTTTTCTACAAAAGCAGAAGCTTACCGTTGGGGTAACAGGCAAGTTAAGATAAAAATAATTAATTAGCAATCAATAAATCTAGACACTTTATTACCTATTTAAAGGATAAAAAGATAGCTAATCTGGCAGAGGAATCAATTCCTCTGTCTTTTTCTTTGCTTTTGTTCACATTTTCTCACATAATAACTAGTCACAACAAATCGCCGTTTGTTAAAACATAAATATTAGCTATAATGATAGTGATTATAAATATTTCTCTCTCTGTATATATAGACGTTTCATGTTACAATTATGTTTCATTTTTTTTTTCAAATTTTATAAATTATTTTTTGGAGGTTCCATGAAGATTAAAGAAATAATAGTAGTGGAAGGACGCGATGACACAACTGCTATTAAACGAGCAGTTGATGCAGATACTATTGAAACAAACGGTTCAGCAATTAATCAAGAAACATTGGTTAAAATAAAGCTAGCACAAAAAACAAGAGGGGTTATTGTGTTAACCGACCCAGACTATCCTGGTCAAAAGATTCGTCATACGATTGAAAAACATATTCCTGATTGTAAACATGCTTTTATACCAAAGGAGCTTGCAATCCATAAGCATGGTAAAGGTGTTGGGGTGGAACATGCATCAATAGAGGCAATTAGAGAAGCTTTAAAAGATGCTCATCCTATGCAGGAATCGATAACGGAGGAAATTACAAAAGAAGACTTAATAGATGCAGGATTGATTGGTGGTGCAGATTCTAAGGAGCGTAGAGAGCAGTTGGGAAAGCTGCTTAAAATTGGGTATACAAATGGGAAACAGCTTTATAAGAGATTACTGATGTTTCATATTACTAAGGAAGAGTTCGCACAAGCCATGAAGGAAATGCGTCAGGAGGGTAAGGATGTATAAAGATATCGCAACACCAGCAAGAACGAGAGCAATTCTAGATAAGTATGGTTTTTCTTTTAAGAAAAGCTTAGGGCAAAATTTTTTAATTGACACAAACATTTTGAGAAATATTGTAAATCATGCAGAGTTAACAGAAGAATCGGGTGCAATAGAGGTTGGTCCGGGAATTGGGGCATTGACAGAACAGCTTGCGAAGCGAAGTAAAAAGGTTGTTGCATATGAAATCGATCAACGATTGCTGCCAATTTTAAACGAAACGCTTGAGCCTTATCCACATGCGAAGATTATTCACCAGGACATTTTAAAAGCAAACGTAAAGGAAATGTTAGAAACAGAGTTTAATGATATTCGGGATATTATGCTCGTTGCTAATTTGCCTTATTATGTAACAACACCAATCATTATGAAGATTTTGGAAGAGAAACTTCCTTTAAGAGGCATTGTTGTCATGCTGCAAAAAGAGGTAGCAGAGCGAATATCTGCTAAACCAGGAACGAAGGAATATGGATCTCTTTCAATTGCTATTCAGTACTATACGAAACCAGAAGTAGTGATGATTGTTCCGAAGACAGTCTTTGTTCCTCAACCAAATGTAGATTCTGCTGTAATTCGTTTAACTATTCGAAAAACACCATCTGTTTCGGTAAAAAATGAAGACTTTTTCTTTCAAATAACAAGAGCAAGCTTTGCTCAAAGGAGAAAAACGATTTTAAACAATCTCTCTAGCCAGCTAGAGGGCGGGAAAGAAAAGAAGGGTGAAATAATTGCTGCGCTTGAACAAGCGGGGATTGAGCCTTCTAGACGCGGAGAATCATTGTCTATCGAAGAGTTTGCAAAGTTAAGTGATGTTCTTTATGAAATATTTACTAAATAATGAGTAGAAATAGATGTACAGATGATTTTCTTTTCCCTAAAAGAATGACTGGGGAGAGAAGCTTTCTGTTCATCTTTTTTTGTTGTTGATGAATATAGCCTTTTATGTTTTCGTTCTTCTCTTTCGAATTGCTCACAACTTTCTAGACATATGCATAATTTATCAGATATAGATTTTGAATACTAATAACCACTCAGAAACGTGTTTGGGTTAATTGGAGTGACGACAGTGGCTGTAAACATCATGGATATCGTCGGAAGAGAATCATATCAATGCGATATGTTATTTCGAATAATTGATATGAAAGAGGTAAATGGTCAAAAAATCGCGATTCTTTATGGGGAGGATTTTCGTCTTATTGCAGATGCTCCATATGAGGATTTAGTGTTAATTAATCAACCGATGCAACGGAAAATTTCACAAAAGGTCCAGTTGATGGAGGAGCAATCTCTCCAATTATTTCGACAAGATGTGAATCTCTTAAGAAGAAAACAGGAGTATCAAGTAACAGAGGCATACAGCAAACCTTCCAACTATTTTCAACTACCAGGCAAAGTGCTGCATATTGATGGCGATCCTAATTATTTAAACAAATGTTTAACTTTATATGAAAAAATTGGAATACCTGTAAATGGAGTTCATTGCCATGAAAAAGAGATGCCCAGTAAAATAAGCAGTCTTTTGGATTATTATCGTCCAGATATCCTTGTTATAACAGGGCATGATTCCTATTCTAAGGCGTTAGGGGAGAAAAACGATATTAATGCATACCGACATTCAAAATACTTTGTACAGACCGTCAGAGAAGCGAGAAAGAAGCTTCCTAATTTAGATCAATTAGTTATTTTTGCTGGTGCTTGTCAATCTCACTTTGAGTCCCTTATTTATGCAGGTGCTAATTTCGCAAGCTCTCCTTCGAGGGTAAATATTCATGCACTTGATCCGGTTTATATTGTTGCAAAGATTAGTTTTACGCCATTTATGGAACGAGTAAATGTTTGGGATGTATTAAGGAATACCTTAACTGGCGAAAAAGGGTTAGGTGGAATAGAAACCAAAGGAGTTCTTCGAACAGGTATGCCATATCATACGAATCAATCAGAAGAAGGGTAAATAAATGGAACACACAGGATGATAATAGCTTAAGCAAGCATAGCAGGACTGCTTAAGCTATCCATCCTGTGTGTTTCTTTGTTGTTTCAGTTAAGATTATCATGCATCCTTTTTTCCAGCAGTTTAAAAAAATCAAATTTTTCTACATATTTATCTTTACGTCGTGCATACTAATCTTTGTTGAAAAATTGGAGAAAAATAAGAATAAAAAATATTGACAACTTCCAAAAAAGACTGTTATAATTTATGTTTTTATTTGACTCTGTTGTGTCAGTGTGATATACTTTACACAGTGAGGTGGACCGAATGGCAAAAACATTATCAGATATAAAAAAGGCTCTTGATTCAAATTTAGGAAAAAGGCTTATGCTGAAGGCAAATGGCGGTCGTCGAAAGACAATTGAGCGTTCTGGCGTGTTGGCAGAGACTTATCCATCTGTGTTTGTAGTGGAGTTAGATCAGGATGAAAATGCATTTGAACGTGTATCATACAGCTATGCAGATGTTTTAACAGAAACGGTTCAAATTACCTTCTTTGAGGATACATCAGGACAAATTGCTTTAAGCTAACTATATATTGCTTGAAAGCATTAAGCGGCAGTAAACGATTTGTTTGCTGCTTTTTTCATGCAATAAAAATGGAAGCAAGGCCATTTTTTAATAAAGTCAGCTGTGAATGTATAAATAAGTATCGCTTTTGGCAACAAATAGATAACATGAAAAACTAATGATAGTTACATACTAAATCTACCGTGGGTGATGAAAGGAGAGATTCACTATGGGTAGACGAAGAGGAATTATGTCTGAAGGATTAAAAGAAGAATTGGCAAAAGAACTTGGTTTCTATGATGTGGTCCAACAAGAGGGCTGGGGCGGTATTCGTGCAAGAGACGCAGGGAATATGGTCAAAAGAGCAATAGAAATTGCAGAACAAAGTCTTCTTACTCAAAATAAAGAGTAACTTCAACATCACTTAACGTCCATCTTTTTTATATTATAATCACAATGGATTTACTCACGGTAACAATAGGATCTATCATTAGCTACTATCTATATTCCAAAATATAGATAGAAAGGATAATGATAGATCCTTTTTTATTCGAAGATGAATGAGTTAATATTACCTATAAAATCATGATAATAATTCAGGAAATCATAATCTCTATTACATGTAATAGACTAATTTGTGGTAAAATCACTATATCGAAATAGAAGATTAGATGAGCATAATGCTTAGATAGGTACGGAATAAGGAAAAGATAGAGTTCGTCTAGCCTACTATTATTACCTCCTTCCAAGGAAAGCTGTTTTCTTTAGTGAGAGGAAAAAAGTAAATGATGAAATTTGTTAAGTGGGTGGAAATATTGAAGCTTTTGGTTAAAGCGCCAGCTAAAATCAATTTGTCATTGGATGTGCTTCGTAAGAGACCTGATGGGTATCATGAAGTAGAAATGATTATGACAACAATTGATTTAGCAGATAGAATTGAGCTAGCACTGCTAGATAGCGATGTAATAAAAATAACTTCTCTTAATAGATTTGTTCCTGATGACCAACGTAATCTTGCTTATCAAGCAGCAAATATATTAAAAGAAAAGTTCCGTGTAAAGAAGGGGGTAGAAATAAAAATAGAAAAGAACATCCCTGTGGCAGCCGGCTTAGCTGGAGGAAGCAGTGATGCGGCGGCAGTATTACGCGGTCTAAATAAGTTATGGGGTTTAGGGCTAACATTAGATGAGTTAGCGATAATTGGGGCTGAAATAGGATCTGATGTGTCTTTCTGTGTCTACGGAGGAACCGCACTTGCAACTGGAAGAGGAGAAATCATTAAGGAATTACCTGCACCTCCAGTTTGTTGGGTTATTTTAGCGAAACCATTTATTGGTGTATCAACAGCTGATATTTATAAAAGACTAGATGTAGAGACAATTGAGCATCCAAATACGGAAAAAATGATTGAGTCAATTTCATCCAAGGATTATGATTTAATGTGTGAGTGTGTAGGGAATGTACTAGAAAATGTCACTTTATCCTTATATCCTGAGGTTGCCCAAATAAAAGAGCAAATTTGTAAGTTTGGGGCAGATACAGTACTTATGAGCGGAAGTGGCCCTACGGTTTTCGGATTAATTCAACATGATTCAAGAATGAACCGTGTTTACAACGGATTAAGAGGATTTTGTGACCAAGTATTTGCAGTTAGAATGATTGGACAGCGACATACTCTTGATTAAATCCGTATAATAATGTAATATTGTCCTTAAATATTCGGATTTTGGGGGTTCTGTTATGAAGTTTCGTCGTAGTGAACGTTTAATAGACATGACGAATTACTTGCTGGAGCATCCTAGGCAATTAGTGTCTCTTTCTTATTTTGCAGAAAAATACAGTTCGGCCAAGTCTTCTATAAGTGAAGATTTGGCTATTATTAAGGAAACTTTTGAGCAAAGAGGAATAGGGACGTTACATACATTGCCAGGAGCTGCTGGTGGAGTAAAGTATCAAGTAAGAGTCAGTGAAGAGGAAGCAAAACCATTTGTTGAGGAGCTTTGCGATTTAATTAAAAGCCCGGAAAGACTATTGCCAGGTGGGTACCTATATATGAACGATATATTAGGCAACACGGCTACCGTTCAAAAAGTAGGTAGGCTTTTTGCATCAGCTTTTGCTGATACGGATATAGATGTAGTCATGACAGTAGCAACAAAGGGAATTCCTTTGGCGTATGCAGTAGGGAATTATTTAAATGTTCCTGTAGTTATGGTTAGAAGAGATAGTAAAGTAACAGAAGGTTCTACTGTAAGTATCAACTATGTTTCTGGTTCTACTAAAAGAATTCAAACCATGCTATTGTCAAAAAGAAGCTTGGAAGATGGTTCAAAAGTTTTGATTGTGGATGACTTTATGAAAGCTGGTGGTACCATCAACGGTATGATTAGCTTGTTAGAGGAATTCAATGCAAGTGTTGCAGGAATAGCAGTATTAGTTGAGGCAGAAGAAGCGGAAGAAAGATTAGTAGATGATTATTTATCACTAGTGAAATTATCAGGCGTTGATGTGAAAGAAAAGAAAATTTCAGTGAAAAATGGCAATTATTTTGACAAAAAATAGATCTTAGGGGGAAAAGACACATGAAAGTTGTTCAAACAAGTAATGCACCAGCAGCTATCGGGCCATATTCTCAAGGTATTATTGTTAATAATCTGTTTTTCAGTTCAGGTCAAATTCCTTTAACTGCTGAAGGGACCTTAATCGAGGGAGACGTTCAGACACAGACACATCAAGTATTTAAAAATTTAGCTGCCGTTTTAAAAGAAGCGGGGGCATCGTTTGAAACGGTTGTTAAAGCGACTGTATTTATTAAAAATATGGAAGACTTTCAAGCAATTAATGAGGTATATGGGGAATATTTCTCAACGCATAAACCTGCTCGATCTTGTGTAGAGGTAGCAAGGTTACCGAAAGATGTATTGGTTGAAATCGAGGTAATTGCTCTTTGTAAGTAAGGTAATTCATATGAAGAATAGTCGAAGTTTTAGTGAAAAAGCGAGGATTTTATCACTTTTCGGCAATTTTTCTTTATTTTATCCGAAATATTCTAAAAAATTTCGCCTTTTAAGAAGGAGTTATGAAAGTTCTGTTGAATTTATTAACTAGATTTTATCTTCTAGTAAAGGTGGTGAACAGGATGGAAGTAACTGATGTAAGGCTACGCCGAGTTAATACGGATGGACGAATGAGAGCTATTGCCTCTATTACACTAGATAATGAATTTGTTGTTCACGATATTAGGGTAATTGATGGAAATAATGGATTATTTGTAGCGATGCCAAGTAAGCGAACACCGGATGGTGAATTTAGAGATATCGCTCATCCAATTAACTCTGGTACAAGAGGAAAAATCCAGGAAGCAGTTTTGGCAGAATACCACCGCCTGGGTGAATTAGAAATTGAATTTGAAGAAGCTGGAGCTTCCTAAAATAATCTGCAGCTAGAGCCTACTTCCTAAGAGTAAGGCTCTTTTTTTTACCTATTAAAAAGCGGTTGAGATACAAAGCAGTAAAATAAGCACTATATAGCACAAAGAGAATTATACATATAGGTCATAATAAATGTATTACACTTCTATATACCCCTTTATTTTCCAATGAAAACCTCTTTTACTTTTAGTATCATAAAATAGTTAAGAAATAATTTATATCCCTGACTTTTTCGGTATATTTAATCCGTTTCATGTAGAGTAAGAGAAGAATCCCCTATTGCTTAAAGCAAGGAAGTCCTACTATGGTGGTCTCTTAAAAAGTGAAATGAAAGTAAGATCCTCTCTCTTAAGCAATTATTAGTGTTTTTCCTATTTAGATAAATTTATTTTTGGTACGGAATAAGCAAATAATTAGTATAAAAAAGAAACTTTTCTAAATAACCATACATAAAATGTGAATCCTTCCTTGAAATCAAGAGGTATTTAAGATATATTTTTTAGTGGATAAAAAGGTTATTGGAGGCCTGTGAATGACAACTCGTTACGCAGTGATTTTAGCCGCAGGACAGGGAACTAGAATGAAGTCAAAGCTTTATAAAGTACTTCATCCTGTTTGTGGAAAACCGATGGTACAGCATGTTGTAGATCAAGTAGAGAAGCTACAAGTGGATTCAATCGTAACAGTAATTGGCCACGGTTCAGAAAAAGTAAAAGCACAGCTTGGCAATAGTGTTAATTATGTGTATCAACAAGAACAGCTTGGAACAGCACATGCGGTAATACAAGCAAAAGATATTCTTGGAGACAAAGATGGAGTGACATTAGTTATTTGTGGGGATACACCACTTATGACGAGTGAGACTATAGAAGCGCTCTTTTTACAACATGAGAAAATGGGAGCAAAGGCAACCATTTTAACTGCAGAAGCAAGTAAACCAGATGGTTACGGTAGAATTGTTCGTAACGAAATGGGAGTAGTAGAAAAAATAGTCGAACATAAAGATGCTACGGAAGCGGAAAGAAAAATAACAGAAATTAATACAGGTACCTATGTATTTGATAATGCATTGTTATTCCAGGCATTAAATAACGTTTCGAACGAAAATGTTCAAGGTGAATATTATTTGCCAGATGTTATTGAGATTTTAAAGCAGCAGGGAGAAACAGTTAGTGCATTCCAAACAAATGATTTTGATGAAACCATTGGTGTGAATGATCGTGTGGCTTTATCGGAAGCAGAAGCAATTATGAGAAAACGTATTAATGAACTGCATATGCGAAATGGAGTAACGCTTATTGATCCATTAAATACGTATATCGAAGCAGATGTAACGATTAAGGAAGATACTGTTATATACCCAGGGAGTATTCTTAAAGGTACGACTGTAATAGGTTCAGAATGTATCATAGGACCCAATACAGAAATAAATAATTGTATTGTTGGAAATAATACAGCTATCAAACAATCTGTTGCACATGATAGTAGCATAGGTTCAGATGTGAATATAGGACCATTTGCTCATATTCGACCAGCGTCTACAATCAATGATGAAGTGAAGATCGGGAATTTTGTTGAAATTAAGAAAGCGACATTTGGAAAAGGAAGTAAAGCATCCCATTTGAGTTATATTGGAGATGCAAGTGTTGGCAATGATGTAAATATTGGCTGTGGTACAATCACGGTTAATTATGACGGCAAGAATAAGTTTATGACTACAATAGAAGATGGCGCATTTATTGGTTGCAATTCCAATTTAATTGCTCCTGTCACAATTGGTAAAGGTGCTTATGTTGCAGCAGGTTCCACCATAACAGATGATGTTCCTTCTGAGGCACTATCCATTGCCCGTTCCCGTCAAGTTAATAAAGAGAATTACAAACGTAAATAATCAGATTTAAAAAAGAGAAGAATAAGTAGCTTTTATTCATACATTCTTCGTATCATTAGTGGAAAAAGACCAGTGGAGGTTCAGCATGCCAGTTAAGAATTTAGATCCAAATTTGAAGGTATTCAGTTTAAACTCTAATCCAGCATTAGCGCAAGAAATTGCAGAGTCAATTGGAGTAGAATTAGGGAAATGTTCTGTGACGCGTTTTAGCGATGGAGAAATTCAAATTAATATTGAAGAGAGTATTCGTGGTTGTGATGTATATGTCATTCAGTCAACTAGTGCACCTGTTAACGAACATATTATGGAATTGTTAATTATGATTGATGCATTAAAGCGTGCATCAGCTAAAACGATTAACCTAGTTATTCCTTATTATGGTTATGCTAGACAAGATAGAAAAGCACGAGCACGTGAACCAATTACAGCAAAATTAGTAGCAAATTTACTAGAAACTGCTGGAGCAACCCGTGTTATTACATTAGACTTGCATGCCCCGCAAATTCAAGGATTCTTCGATATTCCGATTGATCACTTAATGGGTGTACCAATCCTAGGCAACTATTTCAGTCAGCGTGAATTTGATGGAGAACTTGTTATTGTATCACCAGATCACGGTGGTGTTACGAGAGCAAGAAAGCTTGCAGAACGATTAAAAGCACCAATTGCTATTATTGATAAAAGAAGACCAAAACCAAATGTTGCGGAAGTAATGAATATTGTTGGTAATATAGAAGGGAAAATTGCCATTCTTATCGATGATATTATTGATACAGCTGGTACCATCACACTCGGTGCTAATGCTCTTGCTGAAAATGGCGCTAAAGAAGTCTATGCATGCTGTACACATCCCGTATTATCAGGACCTGCAATGGATAGAATCAATAATTCCAAAATTAAAGAGCTGGTTGTAACAAACTCTATTGAACTTGGAGACAAGAAACTTTCTGCGAATGTCATCCAATTATCAGTTGCTGATTTACTAGGTGAGGCTATTTTACGTGTACATCAAGATCAGTCTGTAAGTTTCTTATTTGATTGATAGATTTAAAAGCAAAACTTTCTGATTAGTCGCTTGCCTTTTGGCAGGCGACTATTAGTATTGTCGTACTCTATTTAATAGAGAAGCAAAATTCTCTATGTTTAAATTTCTTCCATTTAGGGCATTTTTTATATAAGAGTGTTCATTGAATAAATAATGGAAGGTGAAATAATGACGACAACTTTACAAGCAAAAAAACGTATGACAGACAAGCATTCAAGCTTAACGAAATTAAGAAATGAGGGAGAAATCCCAGGAATTGTGTATGGATCAAAAGTAGAAAATACGTCGATTTCCTTAAGTGAGGCAAATTTCTTAAAAACGATTCGTGAGGTTGGAAGAAATGGTGTTATTTCGCTGGATATCGACGGGGAAACCTATAATGTCGTTTTAAATGAATATGATTCCGATCCAATAAAGCGAGCAGTACTGCATGTGGACTTCTTGGCAGTTGATTTATCAAAAGCTATCAGTGCACCAGTGAGAGTTTCCTTAGTGGGAGAAGCAGCTGGAGTGAAAGATGGCGGCGTTATGCAGCAGGCATTACATGAAGTAACAGTAACAGCAAGACCTAATGACATACCGACTAGTATTGATATTGATGTAACAGAACTCCAAGTTGGAGATACGATTACTGTCGGAGATGTTAAGGGTTATGATAAAATAGAAATAGACCATGAACAAGAAGAAGTAATCGCATCAATTCTTGCTCCAAGACAGGAAGAAGAGATTAGTACAGGAGAACAACAAGAAGAAGGAATGCCTGATAATGTAGAAGGCAGAGAAACGGAGCCGGATACAAAAGAAGAGTAATGCAATTCCTACAAATGAATTCTCCCTGTACGTTTAGAAAGTACATTTCTAAAGAAGGCTAGCAAAAAAAGGTTTGACCGGTAAGTGTTTCTATTGGCCAAACCTTTTTCATATATAGCTTACATAGTGATTAATAAATCAGGGGGATTGTCATGAAATTAATCGTGGGCCTTGGGAATCCAGGGAAGCAATATGATAGAACAAGACATAATATAGGTTTTGAAGTAATAGATTTTTTATCCAACCATTACAATATTCCATTAGATAAAGCGAAATTCAAAGGGAATTTTGGAATAGGGAATATTGGGGGCGAAAAAATAATTTTACTAAAGCCGCTTACATATATGAATCTCTCAGGAGAATCAATTCGTCCGATTATGGATTACTATAATCTTGAGCCAGAGGATTTAGTAGTCATTTATGATGATTTAGACTTACCTGTTGGGAAAATTAGACTTCGTCAAAAGGGAAGCTCTGGTGGACATAATGGGATCAAGTCTACGATTCTTCATGTTGGGACAGAAAAATTTAATCGTATAAGAGTTGGAATTGATCGTCCTAAAAATGGTATGAAGGTTGTTGATTATGTCCTTGGAAAATTTACAAAAGAAGAAATGGACATATTAGAGGGAACGATCAGAAAATGCGCGGACGCATGTGCACAATGGGCTGAGGAACCTTTTTTGCAAGTAATGAATAAATATAATATCCAGTAAGATATTGTTCCATTCCTGTTTATTCGGTTATATTTAGCTACGAATAGGTTAATACTAGCATTATTATAATGTGCTAGTAAGGAGGCCTTGGAATGGCTATACATTATCATTGCAGACATTGTGGTGTGCATATAGGTTCACTTGATACAGGAGCAGTAGAAGCAAATCGCTTAGGATTCAATCATTTAACAGATGAAGATCGTTCAGAAATGATTCAATATCATCAAACAGGAGATATTGAGGTAAAATCAATTTGTGAGGATTGTCAAGAATCATTGTCTAAAAATCCTGGTTACTATGAAAATGATTATTTGATTCATTAATAGACTGTTTAAAAAGATACTGTTTTTAATTAGGAAAAAAGCTTTGGACTAATCCAAAGCATTTTTCCGTTGTCTATATACATGTTTTCTTTTGTAGCAGGAATATAGGCAAGATATCTCGTATATAACAACATAAAGGAGTATTTTCTCCACATTTTAACAAAGCCGCTTTTAGGAGAGGGTCAAGTCTTCTCAGGCTACTGCGTGTGGGAGCTTGGACTTTCACGCAGCTTCTCAGGCTGCTCAGTATCTCTAATTGTTTATTTATCATATTGAGAAAGTAACAATCTTTTAGAAAACAGCTTTTTCAAAAGAAACATATAGATGATGTCTTTATAAGAACTAAATAGATGGCAATTATAAATATTTATATAAGATAGGAACAGATTATAGGTTAAGTGCTTATCTTAGAAAAGGGCTAGATAGCTAGTGCTATGTCACTTTACTAAAATGTATAAACAAACTAGCTCTGCACCACTTATTATGGTGCCTTTGCTTTTAAATGGGAGGGAAAATTTTTTGTTAGGGCTAAAAGAGTTATTTAAACAGCAAGAAGATATACAAAATGTCATTTCTGGATTAGAGGCTGGATTGCATGAGCAATTAGTTTCAGGTCTTTCCAATTCAGCACGTACTTTATATATGACTTCTATTTACGAAAAAACGAAGAAACCTTTATTAATAGTGACACATAATTTATTGCAAGCACAAAAGCTATATGATGATATTACAAATATTGTGGATGAAAAGGAAGTCTTCCTTTATCCAGCGAATGAATTAATTGCTGCTGAGATTAGTATTGCGAGTCCAGAGCTTAAGGCACAGCGTATTGAAGTATTGAACTATTGGGCTAAGAAAAAATCAGGAATCATGATTGTTCCAGTAGCCGGGCTAAGAAAGTTGCTGCCTCCAAAAAAGCTATGGAAGGAAGCGCAATTAAAGCTTGAGATAGGGCAGGATTTGGATTTAGAGGCATTTTTATTAAGGCTTGTTCATATGGGATATGTGCGAGCAGAAATGGTTTCTTCACCTGGAGAATTTAGTGTGCGTGGTGGAATATTAGATATCTATCCATTGACAGAAGAAGATCCTCTTCGCATTGAATTATTTGATACGGAAATTGATTCCATCAGGGCTTTCTCACTTGAGGATCAACGCTCGAAAGAAAAGAAAGAAGTGGTTAGCATTGGGCCGGCTACAGAAATTCTTTATGATGAAAAAGCAGTCGATGAACTATTAAGCAAGCTGGAAAAGGGCCTAGCTCAAAGTTTAAAAAAGATAAAAGATGAAGCGACGAAAACGTTACTTGCGCAAAACATAGGCAGAGAAATAGAACAGTTAAGAAATGGACAAAAGCCAGAACAATTATATAAATACTTATCCATTCTTTATGGGGAACATGTAAGTTTAATAGACTATTTACCGACAAACGGCTTTTTAATTATTGATGAAATTAGTAGAGTGCAAGAAATGAACGACACGCTAGAGAAGGAAGAGGCTGATTGGTATACGAGCTTATTAGGCGAGGGAGCAATCATTCATGGATTAACCTTATCCCAAAGTATAAGCCATCTTTTACATCAAGCAAAACAGCCAATTGTCTATCTATCTTTGTTCTTACGCCATGTGCCAAATACTAATCCGCAGAATATAATCAATGTTTCTTGTAAACAAATGCAAAATTTTCATGGTCAAATGAATGTGTTAAAAACAGAAATAGAAAGATGGAAAAAGAATCATTACACCGTTTTATTGCTTGGTAATAGTGGGGAACGTATAGAAAAGCTAGATCAAGTTCTACGGGATTATGATATGGAAGTAATGATTCAAAAGAATGCCAAGAAGATTGCTGAAGGGAAAATCCAACTAGTAGAAGGGCATCTGCAATCAGGATTTGAACTTCCTATTTTAAAGCTAGCTGTAATAACAGAAGAGGAATTATTTAAAACAAAAACAAAAAAAATCTCTAAAAGAAGACAAAAGCTATCAAACGCGGAAAGAATAAAAAGCTATTCGGAATTAAATGTTGGAGATTATGTTGTTCATGTTAACCATGGAATTGGTAAATATCTTGGAATTGAAACACTTCAAATAAATGGTGTTCACAAGGATTATTTACATTTACGATATCAAGGAAATGATAAGCTATATGTTCCTGTTGAACAAATTGACTTAGTTCAAAAATACGTAGGGTCAGAGAGTAAAGAACCGAAAATATATAAATTAGGCGGCAATGATTGGAAGCGTGTGAAGAAAAAGGTAGAGTCTTCTGTTCAAGATATAGCCGATGATCTTATAAAGCTATATGCAGAAAGAGAGGCATCTGTTGGCTATGGGTTCTCTCCAGATGGAGAAATGCAGCGGGAATTTGAAGCAGCATTTGCTTATCAGGAAACAGAGGATCAGTTGCGCTCCATTCATGAAATTAAAAAGGATATGGAAAGAGAAAGACCGATGGATCGCCTTCTTTGCGGAGATGTTGGTTATGGGAAAACAGAGGTTGCTATTCGTGCAGCTTTTAAAGCGATAGCTGATGGAAAACAAGTTGCTTTCTTAGTGCCAACGACAATCTTAGCTCAACAGCATTATGAAACGTTGAGAGAGCGTTTTCAAGATTATCCGATTGAAATAGGTTTATTAAGTAGATTCCGGACGAGAAAACAGCAAAACGATACAATAAAAGGGCTAAAAGCGGGAACTATTGATATTGTTGTAGGAACACATCGGATTCTTTCTAAGGATATTTCCTATCGAGATTTAGGTTTGTTAATTATTGATGAAGAACAGCGATTTGGGGTAACGCATAAGGAGAAAATTAAACAGTTAAAAACAAATGTTGATGTGTTGACATTAACAGCAACCCCAATTCCAAGAACACTCCATATGTCGATGTTAGGTGTACGAGATTTATCTGTCATCGAAACACCTCCTGAAAATAGATTTCCTATTCAGACCTATGTAATGGAGTATAATGGTGGACTTGTAAGAGAAGCGATTGAAAGAGAGCTAGCAAGAAATGGGCAAATATATTTTCTATACAATCGTGTAGAAGATATTGAAAGAAAAGCGGAAGAGATATCCATGTTAGTCCCTGATGCAAGAGTAACATATGCACACGGTAAAATGACGGAAAATGAATTAGAATCAGTAATGCTTGGATTTTTAGAAGGAGAATACGATGTTTTAGTAAGTACAACCATTATTGAAACAGGGGTAGATATTCCGAATGTAAATACATTGATTGTCCAAGACGCAGATCGCATGGGGCTATCGCAGCTCTATCAATTACGGGGAAGAGTAGGTCGTTCTAATCGAGTAGCCTATGCTTACTTTACGTATAAGAAGGATAAGGTCTTAACAGAGGTAGCGGAAAAAAGGCTGCAGGCAATTAAAGAGTTTACAGAGTTAGGGTCTGGTTTTAAAATTGCCATGCGGGATTTAACGATTCGTGGGGCTGGAAATCTCCTAGGTGCTCAGCAGCATGGATTTATTGATTCTGTCGGATTTGATTTATACTCTCAGATGCTGAAAGAGGCGATTGAAGAGAGAAGAGGCACCATAGATGAAGAACAAAAACGAACAATCGAAATTGATTTAGATATTGATGCCTATATTCCTGAGTTCTATATAAGCGACGGACAGCAAAAGATTGAAATGTATAAAAGATTTAGAGGCGTTGCAACTTTAGATGATATGGAAGAACTAAGAGAAGAATTAACAGACCGTTTTGGAGACTATCCAGAGGAAGTTTCTAATCTTTTCAGGATTACAGAAATGAAGATTTATGGGAAGCAAGCTGGAGTAGAATTAATTAAACAAACAAAGGAAGAAGTGCTGATTCTCTTATCAGAACAAGGTAGTGACCGCATGGATGGTCAAAAAATATTTGAGAAAAGTTCTAAATATGGCAAAATGATTGGTCTTGGCATGGAAGGAAGAAAACTAAAGATGATCTTCCATGTAAAGGGTGTAGAGAAGGACAAATGGCTTAAGGTGTGTCAAGAAATGATAGAAGCATTGAGTACCTTTAAAAAAGAACCAGAGGAAGTTACTAAGTAAATGTAGATGACGAATAAAAATGTGAATAAAAGCCAAACAACCCATATTTACGTGTGGATTGTTTGGCTTTTTTGTTTGGCTGGAATACTTATGTCCAAACCTCTTTAATACCCAAAGTTATGAAGAAAATTGTGGAAAACGAATGTTTAATAAGGGGGGACAAGGGTATACACAAATATAGATAAAGGATAAAAAGTTCTCATTAAATGACATCTAAGTTAAGTACCGGAATAAATAAATGGTTATACCAAAATTTGGGATATAATATTCCCGCTTGTTAAAAATATGGTAAATGTTTTTGTTAGGTGAAATATTCACCAAGGAAAATAAAGCTACCTAGAGAAAATTTTGCATGATTAATGTATAGAACTTACCATATGAAAGATACTATGTTTAAATATGGTGAACATTTCATGTATAGTGAGAATGCACTCACCAATTTTAAAAATCATCTGATGAAAGTGAGGCAACACGGAATGAAAGCAACTGGAATTGTGCGTCGAATCGATGATTTGGGTCGTGTCGTTATCCCAAAAGAAATCAGAAGAACATTACGAATTCGTGAAGGTGATCCATTAGAGATTTTTGTTGATCGAGATGGAGAAGTAATTTTAAAGAAATATTCACCGATTAGTGAGTTAAGTGATTTTGCTAAAGAGTATGCAGAAGCTCTTTATGACAGTTTAGGAAGTGCTGTATTGATTTGTGACAGAGACTCTTACATTGCCGTTTCGGGTGGATCGAAGAAGGACTATTTAAATAAAAATATTAGTAATATAGTGGAAAAGGCAATGGAAGATAGAGGAACTATTCTTATGAATCAACAAGATCAAGTTTCCTTAGTGGATGGTACTACCGAAACTATTTCTGCTTATACAATTGGTCCAATCATTGCAAATGGAGATCCAATTGGAGCGGTTGTCATCTTTTCAAAAGAAGACTCCCTTGGTGATGTAGAGAAAAAGGCTGTAGAGACTGCGGCAGGATTTTTAGCTCGCCAAATGGAATCATAATCATGCTTGCATAACGTTTTCTTTTACTAATCCATATATTGTTTAAACCGTCGACAAACTCAGGAATTGGAGTTGTCGACTTTTTTTGTACTTACATAAATAATAGGAACTTCATTTTTTATTTGGAAAATGAATATTGTTCTATTCAAACTAGAACAACATTGTTATAATAAGTATATAACAGTTTAAGGTGGATGATTATGTATATTCAAATTAATCCTGATTTAGAAATGCCGATTTACGAACAGCTTTCGATGCAAATTATGATAGGGGTAATAAGAAAAGATATACAGGATGGAGATGTATTGCCTTCTGTTCGTTCATTGGCAGCTGATTTAGGCGTAAATATGCATACTGTAAATAAAAGCTATCACGAATTAGAGAAAAAGGGACTAATTCAAATTATTCCTAAATCTGGTGCAGTTATCCGAACCGCTAATCGAAAGCTATCTGAAGAAGAGAAAAACAGAACATCAGATAATTTAAAGCCGACTATAGTGGAAGCATTAGTGCTAGGGATGAATGAGGAAGACATATTAAGCATAGCAAAATCAATTATTCAAAACTTGAAGGAGGAATAGTAATGGAAGCACTTATATTTATTATGATGATGTTGTTAACAGTCATGCTTGAGGCAGCTATCCCTTTTCTAATAAGAAAAACAATCGTATTTGGGGTTTCCATTCCAAGTACACAAATAAAGCATCCACAAATTTCTGTATATAAAAAAAGATATTCTCTTTTAATTGTGGTACCTGCTCTTCTTCTTCTTCTTGCTTATTGCATTTGGCAAGCAACCAATAGTCCCCAAGCCAATCAAGTAGCGATTGTTGGAACGTTTCTTTTGTTTGGAACTTTATTTTGGAGCTTTAGCCTTTATTTCTATTTTCATGGGAAAATGCTTGAATTGAAAGGTGAAAATAAATGGGAAGAACAGTTAAAAGTAGTAAGTGTAACAGAGCTTGGGATTAGACAAAAGGATGAAATGCTTCCGTGGTATGTGTTTCTAATTCCGATGATTATTACGGTAGGATTCCTTCTTTTTACTGCAACTCAATATGATGTGTTGCCGACAGAGATACCTGTGCACTGGGGAGCTGATGGTAAAGCTGATCGATTTACGACAAAGACACCTATCTCTTCTGTGTCATTGCTTCTCGTTTTGCTAACAATGCAATTCATGTTTTTAGGTATTAATATAGCGACAAAGAGATCAGGGATCAAAATAATTGCTAATAATAAACAAGCATCCAAGCGAAGACAGCTAAAGTATCGTAAATATTCAAGCTGGCTTAATCTTCTTATATCCATTACCATAACTGTTCTGTTCATTCTTTTACAATTAACAACGTTATACAATAATATTTTCAGTGATTACATGATAGTTATTATTCCTCTCCTCCTTACAGTAGTCCTATTAATTTGTACCATTGTATTTACGTTTAAGGTAGAGCGGTTAAATCGGGAATTAGATGGAAAAGAGCAAGAAACGCAGGAAATTTCCACTTTTGATGCTGATAACCATTGGAAGGGTGGCTTGTTTTACTTTAATAAAAATGATCCTTCTATTTTTGTTGAAAAGAGATTTGGAATTGGTTGGACAATAAACTTTGCAAATCCAATTGGATATTTATTACTATTTATTCCTTTGCTGCTTATCCTCCTTTTAAGCTTTATATAGAGGGACATTAAGAGCGCTTCTTTCCAGGTCTGTATAAACAAATAATTGGAAAACGGCTTGTTGACAGTGTTTCTTAATTATTAGTAGGTAGAAAGGAAGGATATGGATGTAAGCAGGCATCTTCCTTCCAACTATGCTATAATACAAGGCGAAGTAATTATGGAAGGAGCTAGACATGTGAAGACTTCGCAATCAAATGTCTGGTTTAAAGGCGCTTTTATTCTGATGTTAGCTGCCTTAATAACTAAAGTACTAAGCGCTGTATATCGAATACCGTTTCAAAATATTGTCGGTGATAAAGGATTTTATATTTATCAGCAGGTTTATCCTTTTTACGGGGTAATTATTGCTTTATCTACATATGGTTTTCCAGTAGTCCTATCAAAATTGTATATGGAAATGAAAGTAGAGGGGAACCAATCGGGTATAAATAGACTTGTGAGTTCCTCTTTTTACTTGTTTTTTCCCATAGGGATTGCTGCTTTTCTTATTTTGTTTTTCAATGCCGGAAGACTGGCTACTTGGATGGGAGATCCCTATTTAGCATCTTTGTTGAAGGTGATTTCTTTTGCATTTCTTTTTTCTCCATTGACAGCTATTTTGCGAGGAATCTTTCAAGGGGAGGGCAATATGATTCCGACAGCAGTATCACAGGTGAGTGAACAACTGCTTAGAGTTGGGATTATCTTATTTGTTGCTGTCTTTTTTTCCTATAAAAGATATTCCTTGTATGCGATTGGTTCTGGGGCTATGTTTGGTTCTGTCATAGGAGGCTTACTTTCCCTGCTAGTACTAATCTATTTTTATCGAAAAAAATCTTTTTCTCTATTCCGAGTTTCCGCCCTTTTTCACAAGGAAAATCGTCTTCTATCTAAAAGAGTAATATTTGAGGGAATCACGATTTCGATTAGTAGTATGCTATTAATATTATTGCAGCTTGCAGATTCTTTGAACTTATATGCCTTATTAATCGAAAATGGAGTCGCGGATGAAACGGCTAAAGTCATGAAAGGTATTTATGATAGAGGGCAGCCGCTCATACAAATTGGAAGTATTATATCCACATCCATGGCTTTAAGTATTGTCCCGCTTATTACAAAGAATCGGCAAAAGGAAAGTAAAAAAGATCTAATGGAGAATATTCATTTCTCTCTTTTAGTCAGTTATTTTATCGGCCTCGGTGCTACTGTAGGTTTGATCGGGATTATTAATGAGACAAACAGGATGCTTTTTGAAAATGATGCTGGGTCTCATGTCCTTGCCATTTTGTTTTTTATTATCTTCTTTAATGCCATTATTGTTACGGTAATGTCCATTCTTCAAGGGTTAGGTCATTCTTTCTATCCGGCCATTTTGATTATATTTGGTTTTATAGGGAAGTATGTTCTTAATATCTGCCTTGTTTCTTCTTATGGGATTGCAGGTGCAGCTTATGCATCGCTCATTATATTATTTATTATTTTACTTTTAATGGTGGTAAAATTGAGAAGAATAGTCAAGGAGCCAATTATTGATCTAAAGCAGATAGCAATCATTATTGGGGCGAGTTTCGTAATGTTACTTGTTCTAAAAGGATATATACCTCTTTCCTCGTTGTTGCTTGAATTTATAGAGAATAATCGCATAAAAAGTGCTATACAAGCATTATCTGGTGTTATGATAGGCGGCATCGTGTATGTGTTTCTTGTTTTGCGAGGAAATGTTTTTAAAGAGAAGGAATTACTTCTATTGCCGTTAGGAAGTAAACTAATTTGGTTTTTACCGAAAAGAAGGAAGGGAACTAAATGAAGCAAATAAAGATTATTGGATTGGGTGCAGGGGATATAAATCAACTGCCATTGGGTGTCTACCGAAGCTTAATGGATGAGAATAAAGCGGTATATGTACGGACGAAGGATCACCCGGTAATATCAACCCTTGAACAGGAAGGTGTCATGTTTTATTCATTTGATTCTATTTATGAGAAACATGATCAATTTGAAGCAGTATATAAAGAAATCGTTGCATTTCTAATAGAAAAAGCTAAAGAGACAGACGTTGTATATGCAGTTCCAGGTCATCCACTTGTTGCGGAAAAAACGGTTCAATTATTAATAGAAAAAGATAGAGAAGGAGTGGTCTCTATTGAAATAGCCGGTGGCCAAAGCTTTTTAGACAGCATTTTTCAGGCATTGCGAATCGATCCAATTGAGGGCTTTCAATTATTGGATGGAACAGACCTTGATCGCTCAAGCATTCAGCTTAGAAATCATTTAATAATTGGCCAAGTATATGATGTCTTTTCTGCATCTGAAGTGAAGCTGACGCTAATGGATATACTGCCATATGACTATCCTATTAAAATTGTAACTGCAGCAGGAAGCAGTTTGGAATGCATAAAAGAAATGGAGCTACATGAGTTAGATAGAGAGATGGACTTAAATAACCTAACGAGTGTCTATGTGCCGCCTGTTCGGGAGGAAAAGCTATTACGTAAAGAGTTTTCTCAGCTACGACGTATTATAGCGGAGCTTCGTGGACCGAACGGCTGTCCGTGGGATAAAAAACAAACACATGAAAGCTTGCGTAAGTATCTACTAGAAGAAAGCTATGAATTAATTGAGGCCATTAATGAAGGAGATATTGATCATATTATCGAAGAGCTTGGTGACGTGTTATTGCAAGTGATGCTTCACGGTCAAATAGGAGAAGATGAGGGCTACTTTTCTATTGATGATGTAATCGAGGGAATATCCGATAAGATGATTCGCAGGCATCCTCATGTATTTGGAGAGGAACAGGCGGAATCTGTCGATGATGTGATGAAGCATTGGCAAAATGCAAAGAAAAAGGAAGCAAAGAAAGAAAAGGATTCTGTGTTAGATGGAATTAATCAGGCATTACCACATTTAATGCAAGCCCACGAATTACAGAAAAAAGCGGCAAAGGTTGGCTTTGATTGGCCGGATGCAGATGGAGCTTGGGAAAAGGTAAAAGAAGAGATTCTAGAGTTTGATAAGGAAATAAAAGAGGCAAGTAATGAAGAAAGGATAGAAAGTGAATTTGGCGATGTTTTGTTCTCGCTAGTAAATATCGCTAGATTTTATAAGGTTAATCCTGAGCTTGCTATCTTGCAGACAAACAAGAAATTTATTCAGCGTTTTTCTTATATAGAAGAGAGGGTGAAGGCGTCTGGAATGGAATGGAGTCAAATGAGCTTAGAGGAATTAGATGGGTATTGGAAGGAAGCAAAGAAAAAACAACGATAAGAAGGAGCGGTTAAGATGCGACTAGATAAATTCTTGAAAATTTCACGCTTAATTAAACGAAGAACGTTAGCGAAAGAGGTAGCGGATCAGGGACGAATTTTAGTAAACGGGCTGCAGGCAAAAGCGAGCACTAATGTGAAGGTAGGAGATGAGCTTCAGGTGCGTTTTGGGCAAAAGCTAGTAACAGCAAAAGTGGAAATGCTACAGGAATCTACGAAAAAAGAAGATGCAGCAAATATGTATAAAATAATGAAAGAAGAGACCATTTCATAAGTTTAATTAGCTGTATTATTGGTAATAAAACAAGGTAGAGTTGTTTCGACTATCTTCCTTTTGAAGGCTTGTTCTAAAATAATTTTTCTTCACATATATTTGTACAAGTAGAGATTGTACTAAGTGATTGTGAGGGATAAAGATGAGCCAATATTATGATTCTAACACGACTAAAAGTAATGTAGTAGAACATGATGTAATTATGAGAGGGAGAAAGTTATTAGATATTACAGGAGTAAAGCAGGTGGAGAGCTTTGACAACGAAGAGTTCATTTTAGAAACAGTAATGGGCTTTTTATCCATTCGTGGTCAAAATCTTCAAATGAAAAATCTCGATGTGGAAAAGGGTATCGTCTCCATTAAAGGAAAAGTGTTTGATTTAGTATATGTAGACGAACAAAGTGGAGATAAGGCTAAGGGATTCTTTAGCAAGATATTCCGATGACGTTATCTACACAATTTATGACCATGCTAGCTATGGTTAGCATGGGTCTATTCTTTGGCATAAGCTTAGATACATATCAGTACTTTTTGAAAAGGCCGATAAGGAAACGAAGTATTGTTTTTATCCATGATATCCTTTTTTGGATTTTGCAAGCCCTTCTTATGTTTTATGTGCTTTTCCTAGTAAACAAAGGAGAGGTCCGCATTTATTTGATTTTAGCTTTGCTGCTAGGATTCGCCATGTACAAAAGTTTATTTCAAGCTCTATATCTTCGATTATTAAAAGCAATTATTTCTTTTTGCATCCATTCTTATCGTTTTTTTATTAAATTGTTTATGAATATTGTATATAAGCCAATTAAATCTATCTTGCAATTGCTCTTGTCGATAATAATTACTTTAGGTAAGGGACTTATGGCACTTGTCAGTGGTATAATTAGGGTATTAAGATTTATCATAAAGATACTATTTAAACCAATTGAATGGCTTTTATCCCTATTATGGCTAATTGTGCCGAAAAAGGTTAAATTATTCGTCGAGAGAATTTCTAGTAAATTGGCAGGATATTACTTTAAAATAAAGAAATATTTGAAAGAATGGGTAGCTAATAGAAAAAAATAATGAAAGGAGGAGCCTCTATGAGTGCCATAAGAAAACCAGATATTACAACATTCCCAACAGAATATAATTTAAAGCATCAAGCGGATAGTCTCAGTGGAGCCAGAAAGAAAAAGTTATTGATGCGCAGGCTGACAACATTCTTCGTATGTGCTGCTGTTATTGGCTTTATCATGATTTCCACACTCATATCACAAAGCTCCACTTTAAACGAGAAAAGAGCAGAGAAAGAGGACTTAGATGGACAACTTGTAGCGCTAGAAAAGCAGGAAGCGGAATTAAAAGATCAAATTGCTAAATTAAATGACGAAGAGTATTTAGCTAAATTAGCTAGAAAAGATTTATTACTATCACAAGAAGGGGAAATTATTTTTAATATCCCAGAAAAAGATGCAAAAAACGCTACTGGAAAATAATAAGGTCGGCTGTAATATTGACACCCTTTTTTTCCATTCTGTATAATATAAATAAGTACGATTTTTTATATCCTTAAGGAGGCAAAACTTTTTTATGTCAATCGAAGTAGGCAGCAAGTTACAAGGAAAGGTAACAGGAATTACTAATTTTGGTGCGTTTGTTGAGCTCCCAGAAGGCGCAACAGGTCTTGTTCATATTAGTGAGGTCGCAGACAATTATGTTAAGGACATTAATGAACACCTAAAAGTAGGCGATGAAGTAGAAGTTAAAGTTATTAATGTCGAGAAAGATGGCAAAATTGGACTATCCATTAAAAAGGCGAAGGATAGACCAGAAAGACCAGAGAGACCACAATACGAACGCGGAGAAAGAAGAGAATCAAGAGGCGGCTATTCCGGTGGGAATTCTCAAAGGTCACGTAATGCAAAATCAAATGAAAATCGTGCTCCTAAAGAGAATTTCGAATCGAAAATGGCTCGTTTCTTAAAAGACAGTGAAGATCGATTAGCTTCTCTGAAAAGAAATACTGAGTCGAAACGCGGGGGAAGAGGCGCGAGACGCGGGTAACTTGCTGCTGAATAACCAATAGATAGCAGGGTTTATCGTTTATATATTCCCATAGCTTAAGCAAGCCTATTAAGGCTTGCTTTTTTGTGTTTTTGATAAAAATGGTTTATTTCCACTGATAAACTTCAGTAAGACTTTCATTTCTTGTTTGGAAGAAGAGGAAGAAAATAGGTTGGAGATCAGCTGTAATAGAAAAAGACATAAAAAAAACCACGTAAAAATTTACGTGGTTTTTTAGATAGCGGCGGAGGGGATCGAACCCCCGACCTCACGGGTATGAACCGTACGCTCTAGCCAGCTGAGCTACACCGCCATAATATTAACAAGACAATTAATATAATACAAATAAATAAATGTAATGTCAATAGGTTTTATTCATTTCATTATTTGTTGGCAAATTTATATTTTATTGTATGGCTGTATTTAAATCTTTTTACATACGTATATAAAGTGTAAAGCTGTAGGAACCACTATTATCGATGGATAACTAAAAAAACATATTGCATGAATTGACAAAAATAAGCAATAAATACAAAAAAGCAGGCAGAAGAAAATGTTTTCTTTCTCCAAACGTACTTCAGTTAAAACCACTTTTTTAATGATAGAATAGCCTCTTTTCTATAAAAGTTTTCCAAATAACGGGCAAAAAGGAATGTATCGAATTTTGTAGCTCCTTAAAAAAATGAAGGAAAGAAGTCGAGCGAAAAGCTGGAACTGCTTCGTTATTTTGACAAACTTTTAAATAGCTACCTTCTATAATGTGGAGCAACGATACTTGATAGGGAGTGGAGTGTATGGAAAAAGTAGAAAGGGATATAATCGATCCGATTGGTGAGGTTGATTTTGGGAAGTCACGGGAAAGCTTCAGCTCAATTCTTCATAAATTTAATTCAAAATTGGAGAATTTTTTTTTAGTAAAAGGCTATTTGCTTTTAATCATTGGTTTCTTGCTTGGACGAGCCTTAATATTAGGACAGCTTACTCCTTTTGCTCTTCCATTTTTTGCAGCGGTGTATTTATCAAGGAAAGATAAAGCCCCACTTGCCCTCATTGGTTTAATTGCTGGTGCGGCTACTTTAGGAATAACGGAGGCGGCTACTAATTTTGTCTTGTCTTTCTTATTCTTGATAAGCTATAAGATTATTTTGAACTGGAAAAATAAAGAACAACAACTCGTACCAGTATTTGTTTTTGGTCTTGTCTTTCTTGGTAGCTTAGTAAAAGCATATCTATTAACAAACGGTTTTACATGGTATGGAGGAATGTTATCGTTAGTAGAAGGAAGTCTTGGTTATATTCTTACATTAATCTTCTTACAAAGCTTACCATTACTCACCGTAAATAAAAGGAGACAAGCACTTAAAACAGAGGAAATTGTTTGTTTGATTATCATGCTAGCTTCTATTATGACTGGAACAATAGGATGGGCGGTCTATGGCATATCCATTGAACATATTATGTCACGTTACTTAGTATTAGTATTTTCCTTTATTGCAGGGGCAACGATTGGCTCTACAGTTGGTGTGGTAACAGGGTTAATTTTTAGCCTGGCGAGTATTTCAAGTTTCTATCATATGAGTTTGCTCGCATTTTCTGGTCTTCTAGGTGGATTACTGAAAGAAGGGAAGAAAATTGGCGTGGCATTGGGATTATTTATTGCTACTCTTCTTATTGGAATGTACGGAGAAGATGGAGGCGTATTATCTGTTTCATTAATGGAAACAACAATAGCTGTTTTTCTATTCCTTCTCACACCAAGAAGTTTAACCTCTCGAATTGCAAAACACATACCAGGAACAACAGAATATTCCCAAGAACAACAGCAATATATGAGAAAAATGAGAGATGTAACTGCCCAAAGAGTTTCTCAATTTTCTAATGTTTTTCAGGCTCTCTCCAATAGTTTTTCGTCTCCCAACATTAGTGAGATGGTGGAGGAGGAAGATAATGAGTTAGACTACTTTTTAAGTAATGTGACGGAAAAAACATGTCAGACATGTTTTCGAAAGGAATATTGCTGGGCTCGCAACTTTAATACAACCTATGATTATATGAAAGACATTATGACAGAAATGGCAGATTCAGGCGGAAATATTTCCCCCAATCTTTCGAGGGATTGGGATAAACATTGTACGAGATCGAAAAAGGTTAAGGATGCTATTCATCAGGAACTGGCACTGTACCAGGCCAACCAAAAATTAAAAAAACAGGTACAGGAAAGCAGAAAACTAGTTGCAGATCAATTACTTGGTGTATCAGAGGTTATGGGTGATTTTGCCAAAGAAATTCAAAGGGAAAGGGAAAATCATTATAAGCAGGAAGAACTAATATTAGAAGCTATTCAAGAATTTGGCATTCATATTGAAAATGTAGAGATATATAGTCTAGAACAGGGGAACGTAGATATCGATATAACCATCCCTTACAGCACTGGTTATGGTGAATGTGAGAAACTGATTGCACCGATGTTATCTGATATTCTTGGGGAAACAATTATTGTAAATAAGGAGGAGGTTGCTGAGTATTCCAATGATTATAGTCATGCAACATTCCGATCAGCCAAAGCTTATACGGTAGAAACTGGCGTTGCACATGCAGCAAAGGATGGGGGATTTATATCAGGTGATAGCTATTCAACGATTGAACTAGGTTTGGGGAAATATGCCATGGCAATAAGCGATGGAATGGGAAATGGAAAGCGTGCCCATGTAGAAAGTGAAGAGACACTACAATTATTGCAAAAAATTCTTCAATCAGGGATTGAAGAACAAGTGGCGATTAAATCGATTAATTCAATCCTTTCTTTACGAACAACAGATGAAATTTTTTCCACGTTAGATTTAGCAATGATTGATCTTCAAAATGCAGCTGTTAAATTTTTGAAGATAGGATCTACCCCAAGTTTTATTAAAAGAGGATCAAAAGTAATGAAAGTTCAGGCAAGCAATTTACCTATGGGCATTCTCCAAGAATTTGATGTAGATGTTGTTAGTGAACAATTAAAGGCTGGCGATTTGCTAATTATGATGAGTGATGGTGTTTTTGAAGGACCAAAACATGTAGAAAACTTTGAAATATGGATGAAGCGAAAAATCAAGGAGCTGAAAACAGAGAATCCCCAAGAGGTAGCAGACTTAATTATGGAGGAGGTTATACGATCTCGTTTAGGGTTAATTGAAGATGATATGACTGTTTTAGTGGCAAAGATTGATCATAATATTCCGAAGTGGGCATCTATTCCGGTAAAAGGTTTTAAGCAAGCAGCAAATTGAATTTGATAACTTATTTCCCTCCTTTTTAACAAATGAAACCTCTCCTCGGTTTCCCTTCTTAAAAAGGGTATAAATTCTTCCTTTTTCGTCGAGAATGGAACTAACTCACGAAGATGGAGGGGAGATATTTATGAAAACAGGTACGTTAAAGCAGGTTCTGCTTATTACAGATGGATGTTCTAATAAAGGAGAAGATCCAATTGCGATGGCAGCGTTAGCGAATGAACAAGGAATTACGGTTAATGTCATTGGAGTAATGGAACAAGATACAATTGACGAGCAGGGGATGAAGGAAATCGAAGGCATCGCACTTTCTGGAGGTGGTGTCAGCCAAATAGTATATGCGCAGCAATTAAGTCAGACTGTCCAAATGGTTACGAAAAAAGCAATGACTCAAACACTCCAAGGTGTAGTCAATAAAGAGCTTCAGCAAATATTAGGTTCCTCGAAAACAATGGAGGATCTTCCGCCGGAAAAGCGAGGAGAAGTAATGGAGGTTGTTGACGAACTAGGAGAGACAGTTGAACTTGAAGTATTGGTATTGCTAGATACAAGCGCTAGCATGAAGCATAAACTGCCAACTGTAAAAGAGGCTTTGCTTGATTTATCTCTAAGCTTGAATGCACGTTCTGGCGAGAATCGTTATTCAGTGTTTGTATTTCCCGGGAAAAAGAAAGATGTCGAAAAATTAATGGATTGGACTCCTCGTTTAGAATCACTAACCAGTATATTTCCGAAATTATCTACAGGAGGAATTACGCCAACTGGTCCAGCTTTAAAAGAAGCAGTCTATTACTTTAAGCATAAGCGCTCATTAAGGAGCTTGATTTCAAGTGATGATGAATACTTCGAAGAGTCCATTTAAAATAAACGGCGGTACGGTAGTAAAAGGAAAGTGGCATAACAAGCAATATACCATCTTGAAGGAGCTTGGCTATGGAGCAAATGGCACTGTTTTTTTAGCAGATTCCCGAATAGGAAAAGTTGCTTTAAAATTAAGCAACAATAGCGTATCTATAACTTCCGAAGTAAATGTATTGAAGTCCTTTGCAAAGGTCCAAGGTTATAGCCTTGGACCTTCTTTAATAGATGTGGATGATTGGGTAACAAATAAGGGGAATATCTCTTTTTATGTAATGGAATACATTAATGGACCTGATTTACTCGCCTTTATTCATAATAAGGAAGGTTCATGGATTGATGTACTAATGATCCAATTATTAAAAGATTTACAAGTTCTCCATGAAAACAACTGGGTTTTTGGAGATTTGAAGCCAGAGAATCTGATTATTACAGGACCACCTACGAAAATTAGATGTATTGATGTAGGCGGAACAACGATTATTGGAAGGGCAATTAAAGAATTTACAGAGTTCTTTGATAGAGGCTACTGGGGATTGGGAACCAGAAAGGCAGAGCCGAGCTATGATTTATTTGCAGTTGCTATGATTATGCTAAATATATATCATCCAAAGCGCTTTAATAAAACAGAAGGCGGAATAAAACAGCTACAAACGATGATTCGGCAAAAAAAAGGACTTCTTCGCTATGAAGGAATTCTTATAAAAGCATTAACGGGAAAATACCAAAGTGCAAAGGAAATGCGATTTGATTTATTGAAATTAACGAATGGTGGTAACACAAGTAGAAGGAAAGTAGTAGCTGGATCTCAAGCAAATATTTCTCGACAAGTAAAAGGACAAAACCTCCAAACTTCCAATACAAGAAGCAAAATGGTTAAAAAGAAGAAAAAAGCCGGTTGGATTGAATCTATGCTTATCATTATTCTTATTTCCATTTGTTACATTTTGTATATATATGGTCAATTAACTTGAAAAGAGGAATTTTAACAATTTTAGAGAATAGTCTTTGGTATCACTTTTAAAAAAGTGATATCCTTGACTATAGTAACTACAACCTCGGATGAAAAAGTAATAACCTGAGTGTTGCTAGAATAGTGATAGTGATAAGGAAGTAATTAGAATGTTTGAGGATCAAGTTTCGAATTATCTGCAAAGAAAAAATGTGACCCTAGAAGGAAAAAAAATCTTAGTTGGAGTATCGGGTGGACCTGATTCTTTAGCGCTTCTTCATTTTTTATGGACAAAGGAAGAAGTATGGAAAATCACTGTGTATGCCGGGCATGTCGATCATATGTTTCGAGGGGAGGAGTCGCTTAAAGAGGCTGAATTTGTGAAATTATTCTGTGAAGAGAGAAATATCCCTTTTTCTTGGGAAAGAATAAATTTGCCTGAGTTTATAAATAAAACAGGGATGAATTCACAAAAAGCTGCAAGAGAATGTAGGTATTCTTTCTATGAAAAAGTGATGAGGGAAAATAACGTAGATTATTTAGCACTAGGTCATCATGGTGATGATCAAATAGAAACAATTCTGATGCGATTAACGAGAGGGAGTTCAGGTAAGGCGAGAGCTGGAATTCCTTTTATCCGTCCTTTCGGAGCAGGAAATATTATTCGTCCCTTTTTATGTTTAGAAAGGGACGACATTGAGGAATATTGTAAAGTACATAATTTAAATCCAAGAAGAGATCCAAGCAATGAAAAAGACACATACAGCCGCAATCGATATAGAAAGTATGTTGTGCCCTTTTTGAAAAAAGAAAACATACACGCGGCAAAGCATTTCCAGCGGTTTAGTGAAGAATTAGCAGACGATGAAGCTTATTTAATGGAGCAGGCAGAAGAAAGGCTTTCATTTATATTAGTCGAAAAACGAGAACAGGAAGCAGTAGTTGATATTAATCGATTTCTTTCAATAGCTATTCCTTTACAAAGAAGATGTATTCAACTAATATTAAATTATCTCTATGACGAGATGCCTATTTCATTATCCGCATTACATACTGAGCAAATGATGATATTACTTAAGAGTCCTCATTCTTCTGGAAATATTGATCTCCCGAATGGTCTGAAAGTGAAAAAGTCGTACCATTATCTTCATTTTCAGCTTAATTTTTCTCCAACAAAATCCTTTTATTATGAATTATCAAAAATGGGAGAGTTATTATTACCAAATGGGTATAATATTAAGGTAGAATATATAGACGGTGAACATCATACTGATAATCATTGTATTCTTTTGGATTCTTCTATTTCCTTCCCTCTTATTATCCGTACAAGAAGCGCTGGCGATAGAATCCATTTAAAAGGGATGGATGGTAAGAAAAAAGTGAACCGCATTTTTATCGATGAGAAGATTCCAATCCATGAAAGAGAGAATTGGCCAATTATTACGGATAGTAATGGTGAAATTCTTTGGATACCTGGACTAAAAAAATCGATATATTCTCATAGTAATACGAATAGTGGTAGTAATCTATTAATAACATATAAAAAGCAATGATCTTCTAGGGGGCACACAAGAAATGAAACACGATATTGAAAAAATATTGATATCTGAAGAAGAAATACAAGGTAAAATCAAGGATTTGGCTTTTCAACTTACAGAGGAATATCAAGATAAATTTCCTTTGGCAATTGGAGTGTTAAAAGGTGCTATGCCCTTTATGGCCGATCTTTTAAAGCGAGTGGATACATACCTAGAGATGGATTTTATGGATGTGTCAAGTTATGGTAACTCTACTGTTTCTTCTGGAGAAGTAAAAATTTTAAAAGATTTGGATACTTCTGTTGAAGGAAGAGACATACTAATTATTGAGGATATTATTGATAGTGGATTAACATTAAGTTATCTTGTAGAGTTGTTCCGTTATCGTAAAGCAAAATCAATCAAAATTGTGACTCTTCTTGATAAACCTTCTGGTAGAAAAACGGATCTTGAAGCAGATTATGTAGGATTTAACGTGCCAGACGCTTTTGTTGTGGGGTATGGATTAGACTACGCAGAAAAATATCGTAATCTACCTTATATTGGTGTTTTAAAACCGGAAGTTTATGCAAGTGATAGTAAATAAGGATAAAAGAAAGGAATTCAGATCCAGAAAGGGTAATTCCTTGAATTTACTTAATTTTCTATGTTACTATACTCTATAGTTTGTTTACCGTGGGAGGAGGTAAGGGATGAACCGTATTTTTCGTAATACCATTTTTTATTTATTAATCTTTTTAGTAATTATCGGTGTGGTTAGTTTTTTCAATGGAAATAATCAGCCTACCAAGCAATTAACATATACTGAATTAATAAATCACCTTGAAGCTGGTGATGTTGCAGAAATAACGCAGCAGCCTGAAAGAGGTGTACTTGAAGTACGAGGGAAATTAAAGGGCTACAAAGAAAATGAAACATTTGTTTCTTATGTAACAAACAATGAAACAAATGCTCAAGTGATCTTGAAAGCTGCTACAGAAGGTTCCAATATTGATGTGCAGCCAGCGCAAGAAACAAGCGGATGGATCACATTCTTTACTTCAATTATCCCGTTTGTGATTATTTTCATCTTATTTTTCTTCTTGCTCAATCAAGCCCAAGGTGGCGGCGGCGGCCGAGTAATGAACTTTGGTAAAAGTAAGGCAAAGCTTTACAATGAAGAAAAGAAAAAAGTTCGCTTTAATGATGTAGCAGGAGCCGACGAAGAAAAGCAAGAACTAGTAGAAGTTGTGGAATTCTTAAAAGATCCACGTAAATTTGCTGAGCTAGGTGCTAGAATACCAAAAGGAGTCCTTCTTAATGGACCTCCAGGAACAGGTAAAACACTACTTGCTAGAGCGGTTGCAGGAGAAGCTGGCGTACCTTTTTTCTCCATCAGTGGTTCTGACTTCGTAGAAATGTTTGTAGGGGTAGGGGCTTCACGTGTTCGTGATTTATTCGAAAATGCGAAGAAAAATGCTCCTTGTATTATCTTTATTGATGAAATAGATGCAGTTGGTCGTCAGCGTGGAGCTGGTTTAGGTGGAGGACACGATGAACGTGAACAAACCTTAAACCAATTATTAGTTGAAATGGATGGATTCGGTGCAAACGAAGGTATCATTATTATCGCTGCTACAAACCGTCCTGATATTTTAGACCCTGCATTATTACGTCCAGGTCGTTTTGACCGACAAATTACAGTTGACAGACCAGATGTTAATGGTCGTGAGGCAGTTTTACGTGTACATGCTCGTAATAAGCCTTTAGATGAGTCTGTCAATCTAAAAAGCATTGCTCAGCGTACACCAGGATTTTCTGGAGCTGATTTAGAAAATCTTCTAAATGAAGCAGCGCTTGTTGCAGCGAGAGCTGATAAGAAGAAAATTGATATGGAAGACATGGATGAGGCAACAGACCGTGTTATTGCTGGACCTTCCAAGAAAAGCCGAGTTGTTTCTAAAAAAGAAAGAAATATTGTTTCTTACCATGAAGCAGGTCATACAATTATCGGTGTTGTGTTAGATGAGGCTGATATGGTTCATAAAGTAACAATCGTACCTAGAGGTCAAGCTGGTGGGTATGCAGTTATGCTTCCTAAGGAAGATCGTTTCTTAATGACCAAGCAAGAGCTTCTTGATAAGATTACTGGATTACTTGGTGGTCGTGTGGCAGAGGATATCGTATTTGGTGAAGTAAGTACTGGAGCACATAATGATTTCCAAAGAGCTACAGGTATTGCTCGTAAGATGGTAACAGAGTATGGAATGAGTGATAAGCTTGGACCATTACAATTCGGTCAAGCACAAAGCCAAGTGTTCCTAGGTAGAGATTTAAATAATGAACAAAATTATTCTGATGCAATTGCATATGATATTGATTTAGAAATTCAACGAATCATAAAAGAGTGTTATGAAAGAGCGAAACAAATTCTTACAGAAAATCGTGAGAAGTTAAACCTAATCGCTGAAACACTTCTTGAAATCGAAACGTTGGATGCAGAACAAATCAATAGTTTGTATAAAGACGGTGTTCTGCCAGATCGTACGAAACAGGCAGATACTACTTTAGGTTCAGAGGATGTAAAGGTAAATATTAATAAAAAGGATGATAGAGACGAGTAAATCTCGATCATCAGTAAAAAGGATACGCTTAAAAGCGTGTCCTTTTTTATCTATTTGTTAATACTACAATAATAGGTGTATAGATAGCAGCTGTTGCTTTAGGCTTTGTCTCTTTCCTGTTGTATGTTATGATATTTCCAGTATTGAACATGAACGTTTACATATAGCTTAGGTAAGGTGTTAGTGATAGGTGTGAAAAGATACTAATAATAAGTAAAGAGAAAGCTATATGGTAAATAGAATTATATTAATAAAGAAGTGGTGACCATAATGATTTTTGTTTTTGATATTGGAAATACAAATATAGTATTAGGTGTATATGATAAGGAAGAATTAAAGCATCATTGGAGAATTGAAACGAATCGTTATAAAACGGAAGATGAATATGGTATGATTATTAAATCTTTATTCGACCATGTTGGTTTAACCTTTTCCGATATTACTGGGATCGTTATTTCATCTGTTGTTCCTCCTATCATGTTTTCTTTGGAAAGAATGTGCCAAAAGTATTTTCAGTTGAAACCGTTAGTGGTTGGTCCAGGAACGAAAACAGGTTTAAACATAAAGTATGATAATCCTAAGGAAGTAGGAGCGGACCGCATTGTCAACGCAGTCGCGGCGATACATGAATATGGAAGTCCGTTGATTGTGGTAGATTTCGGTACAGCTACAACTTTCTGCTATATAAATGAGCAAAAGCAATATATGGGTGGAGCGATAGCACCAGGAATTAATATTGCTACAGAGGCTCTGTATTCTAAAGCGGCTAAACTGCCGAGGATTGAAATCGCACGTCCTGAGGGGGTTATTGGTAAAAATACCGTTTCTGCCATGCAATCAGGGATTCTTTTCGGCTATGTAGGGCAGGTTGAAGGGATTGTTAAGAGAATGAAAGAAGAAAGTGCAGTTCAGCCTAAAGTCATTGCTACAGGAGGATTAGCAAATCTTATAGCAAAAGAATCAAACATTATTGATGAAATTGATCCGTTTCTTACATTAAAGGGATTACAGCTTATTTATAAAAAAAATAAGGATACACTAAAATAAACAGAGAAGTTCATACTTGAGCTATTTAACGGAATAATGAATCCGTTGATTAATTGCTAGAAGACAAAGGAGTAAATTATGAGTGATTATTTAGTAAAAGCGTTAGCGTTTGATGGGGAAGTTCGTGCGTATGCAGTAAGAAGTACAGAAACAGTAGGAGAAGGTCAAAGAAGACACCATACTTGGCCAACTGCTTCCGCTGCTTTAGGTAGATCTTTAACAGCAACAGCGATGCTAGGAGCTATGCTTAAAGGAGATCAAAAATTAACGGTAAAAATCAATGGTGGTGGACCAATTGGTCTTATTCTGGTAGATGGTAATGCAAAAGGAGAGGTGCGTGGATATGTTAGCAACCCTCAAGTGCATTTTGACTTAAATGAGCATGGAAAATTAGATGTAAGAAGAGCTGTTGGAACAGAAGGGACATTGTCAGTTGTAAAAGATATCGGGATGCGTGATTACTTTACAGGGCAAGTTCCAATCGTTTCTGGAGAGCTTGGAGAAGATTTTACTTATTATCTATTTAATTCTGAACAGGTACCATCTTCTGTTGGAGTAGGAGTATTAGTGAATCCAGATAATAGTATCTTGGCTGCTGGAGGTTTTATTATTCAATTAATGCCTGGTGCGCAAGATGAAACGATTACGAAGATTGAAAAACGATTGAGTGAAATTCCGCCAATATCTAAATTAATTGAAAAAGGCTTAACTCCAGAGGAACTTCTTGAAGAAATTTGTGGGCAGGACAATGTAAAAGTAATCGAAAAAATGCCCATTTCGTTTACATGTACATGCTCAAAAGAGAGATTTTCTCATGCAATAATCAGTTTAGGCCAAGCGGAAATTGAAGATATAATTAAAACAGATGGTCAAGCAGAAGCAGAATGTCATTTCTGTAATGAGAAATATATATTCGCTAAAGAAGAATTAGAAAAAATGCTAGAAGAAGCAAAGTAAGAAACTAAGATTAGGCAGTCTCAAAGAATGGTTTGCTAAAAATCATATCTGGAGGCTGTTTTTTTATGTTTATAAAGGTAGTATGGTGAACGGTGTCGTTTTATAAATAGTAAAGTAGGATAAAAACATATATTGCTGGAGGAGAGAGCGACAAAGATGCCTTTAATAGATGAGGTATTGCGAAAATTTCTACAA
Source organism: Bacillus sp. T2.9-1 (assembly GCF_950097965.1). NCBI lineage: Bacteria > Bacillati > Bacillota > Bacilli > Caryophanales > Bacillaceae > Bacillus > Bacillus sp. T2.9-1. The sequence goes on along the minus strand of NZ_CATNHG010000080.1, from coordinate 9,281 downwards.
TAACGTTGCGTATGTTTGAATGATCAATTTTCGGAAAATACAAACATATTGATTGACAAATGATGGTGTTATTTGATAAATTAATATTATAAAACCAATTAAAATACTCGGAATAATAAGGGGAGATAGAAAATGTCAAAAATCGCAAATTCTGTAGTCGATCTTATCGGTGGAACACCTATTGTTAAATTAAACCGTTTAGTAGAAGATGAGTCCAGTGCAGACGTTTATTTAAAATTAGAATACATGAACCCAGGCAGCAGTGTAAAAGACCGTATTGCGCTTGCAATGATTGAAGCAGCTGAAAAAAGTGGGGACTTAAAGGCTGGCAGCACAATTATTGAGCCTACTAGCGGAAATACAGGAATTGGTCTTGCTATGGTCGCTGCAGCAAAAGGTTATCGTGCGATTTTAGTTATGCCAGAAACAATGAGTATGGAACGCCGGAGATTATTGAAAGCTTACGGAGCTGAATTAGTATTAACACCGGGACCAGAAGGTATGGGTGGAGCTATTCGTAAAGCAGAGGAATTAGCAAAAGAAAACGGCTATTTTATCCCGCAACAATTTAAAAATATTTCTAATCCTGAAGTACATAGATTAACAACAGGACCAGAAATAATTGATGCTTTCGGTGACGAAGGTTTAGATGCGTTTATTGCTGGTATTGGTACAGGCGGAACAATCACTGGTGCTGGGGAAGTATTAAAGGAAAAATATAAAGATATCAAAATTTATGCAGTAGAGCCTGCTGATTCTCCTGTTTTATCAGGCGGTAAGCCAGGTCCTCATAAAATTCAAGGTATCGGTGCTGGGTTTGTTCCAGATATTCTAAATAGTGAAGTGTATGAAGGGATTATTCAAGTTTCGACAGAACAAGCATTTGAGTATGCTCGTCGTGCAGGGAAGGAAGAAGGTGTGTTAGGCGGTATTTCTTCTGGTGCGGCTATTTATGCCGCTTTACAAGTAGCGAAAGAGTTAGGAAAAGGGAAAAAAGTATTAGCAATTATCCCAAGTAACGGAGAACGCTACCTAAGCACACCTCTTTATCAGTTTGATGAAGAATAAGCATAAAAGTTAAAAAGTAGTATTAAAAAATTGCGTAAATAGATACGTGATTTTTTTGTATTTTACTTTATGTATCCTGTATGATGAGAACAGATAAATGTTGAAGGAGAGAAACCTGATTGAAGAATTACAAGATATATAGTAAGACGATTTCTCTGACATATGAGCAGTTCTTTAAGCAATTTTTATCCCTTGCGGAAGGTGAATCACATTATGTTTTATTAGAAAGCGGTCGCGGTGGAAGGTATAGCATTGGTGCTTTTTCACCAGTTGTAAAAATGATCGGTAGATATCATCGTTTAGAAGTGATAGATGAGCAGGGAACTAGATTCATCAAAGGGAATCCACTTCATGCAATAAAAGAAGTAATGAATCAATATGTTGTTGAGTCTAAATCGGAGCTACCTGATTTTCAAGGGGGTGCGCTTGGGTTTATTAGTTACGATTATATTCGGTATATCGAAAAAATTCCTAACCAGACAAAGGATGACTTAAATATTCCTGATGTATTCTTTTTATTATTTGAAGAGTGGTTTACTTATGATCATGAAGAAAATAAGCTATGGATTTCTGGTTTATATGTAGAAGATCAGCTAGCTTTCATTCAGGATAAAATAAAAACCTATGCAAAGGGATGGGCAGAAGAGAATAAAACCGAATATCCGCATGGGAATATTGGGAAATCTGAGGGTCTGAAGGTATCGATTGAAGATAATGAATTCCAACAATCCGTTCGCAAGATTCAGCAATATATTTCCGCGGGAGACGCATTCCAAGTTAACTTATCCGTTCGGCAAGCCAAGCCTTTGCATGTATCTGCGCTCGAGGTCTACAGACAACTGAGGGTTTTGAATCCTTCTCCATACATGGGCTATTTCCATACACCAGAGTTTCAGTTAGTAAGTGGTTCACCAGAGCTTCTAGTTAAAAAGAAGGGACAGGAAGTGAGTACACGACCGATAGCTGGAACGCGATCACGGGGGGAAAACGATGCTGAGGATATAGCTCTTGCTAATGAATTGATGGAGAGTGAAAAAGAAAGAGCAGAGCATGTGATGCTAGTCGACCTAGAAAGAAATGATTTAGGAAGAGTATGTGCATATGGGAGTGTTCAAGTAGACGAATTTATGGTAATCGAAAAGTATTCCCATGTGATGCATATTGTATCTAATGTAAAAGGAAAGCTTTCAGAAGAAAAAGATGAGTACGATCTCATTGATAGCATGTTTCCAGGTGGAACGATTACAGGTGCACCGAAGATACGAACGATGGAAATTATTGAAGAACTAGAGCCAGTTCGACGTGGACCGTATACTGGTTCTTTAGGGTGGATTGGTTATAATCATGATGTAGAGCTAAATATTATGATACGGACGATGCTGGTGAAGGAAAACCGAGCATATGTTCAAGCCGGTGCAGGAATTGTGATCGATTCCATCCCTGCAAATGAATACAAAGAATCGATGAAAAAGGCTAGGGCACTCTGGAATGCGAAAGAATTAGCTGAAGAGAAATTGGGTGGCAGCAAATGATATATATGATTGATAACTATGATTCTTTCACTTATAACCTTGTGCAATACCTAGGATCATTAGGGCAAGAATTAAAAGTGAAAAGAAATGATGAAACCTCTTTAGAGGAAATAAAAAAAGAAAATCCGGCATATTTGATGATTTCTCCAGGACCGTGTAGTCCTAATGAAGCAGGGATAAGTTTAGAGGCAATTCAATCCTTTGCTGGTGATATGCCAATCTTTGGAGTATGTTTGGGTCATCAAGCAATTGGACAGGTTTTTGGAGGGGAGGTTGTACAAGCAGCAAATTTAATGCATGGAAAAACCTCTCTCATTTATCATGATAATAAAACGATTTTTCAAGGCTTACCTAACCCTTTTTCCGCTACACGTTATCATTCCTTGATTGTGAAAAAGGAAACATTGCCTTCTTGTTTAGAAATCTCTGCTTGGACAAAGGAAGGAGAAATCATGGGGATTAGACATAAAGAACTTCCAGTTGAAGGGGTGCAGTTTCATCCAGAATCAATTATGACAGAGATTGGTATGGAGTTATTGGAAAATTTTATTCAATATTATAAAGAAGGAAGTAAGAAATAAAATGTTTATGTACATAAACGGGCAGGTTGTTAGCGAGGAAGAAGCGGCTATCTCTGTTTTTGACCATGGCTTTATATATGGACTAGGCTTATTTGAAACATTTCGTGTATATGAGGGGCATCCTTTTCTATTAGATGACCATCTTTGCAGGTTAAATGAAGGTTTAAAAGAGATGAACATCCAATTATCTTTTGAAAGAGAAGAAGTGGTCGCTATTATTCAAAGTCTATTGAAAAAAAACAATATTAATAATGCTTATATTCGCTGGAATGTTTCAGCTGGAAATGGAATGATAGGACTTCAAACAGATCCATATTTAGAACCAAATACAATCGTGTATATAAAACCCCTTCCACCAGCAAATGGGATGCCGGAAAAAATAGGACAGGTAGTGACGATTCCAAGAAATACACCAGAAGGGGTTTTTCGCTTAAAATCTCATCATTTTTTTAATAATATCTTGGCGAAGCGAGAGATTGGTGCAGATATGACAATCGAAGGATTTTTTTTAACAAAAGAAGGCTATGTTGCTGAAGGAATAACTTCCAATCTTTTTTGGGTTATCAATGAAGTGCTTTATACTCCTAGCCTGCAAGCTGGTATATTAAATGGAATTACGAGACAGTTTGTTTTAAGCCTTGCAAAGAGCATGGGTTTAGTAGTAAAAGAGGGGATGTTTCCGTTGGTTATGCTTGCAGGTGCAGAAGAAGTATTTGCAACGAATTCTATTCAGGAAATCATCCCAATAAAAAAAATAGATGGATATGACTATAAAGGAGTAGAAGGCAAGGTTGTTGCTAAGCTTTATAAGGAATATAGAAAGCATTCCACTCAATTATGGTCGAAAGAAGAGCTAGGAGGAATAAAGGAATGATAAATAAAATAGCATGTGGTCCGTACACATTGGATTTTGAACAAAAAACAATGGTAATGGGTATTTTAAATGTAAATCCTGATTCCTTTTCTGATGGCGGTAAATTTAACAAAGTTGAAACAGCATTAAACCACGCTCGTCAGATGGTAGAGGATGGGGCGGATATTATCGATATCGGCGGAGAATCTACAAGACCTGGCTATACAGAAATTTCAATCGAAGAAGAATTAGAGCGAGTAATTCCTATTATTGAGCGATTAACGGGAGAGGTAGATGTTCCTTTATCAATTGATACATATAAAGGAGAAGTAGCGAGACAGGCTTTGCAAGCAGGAGCGCATATTATCAATGATATATGGGGAGCAAAAAGAGACCCAAAAATGGCGTCCGTTGCAGCTGAATTTCAAGCTCCAATTATTTTAATGCATAATAGGGATAATCTTAACTACTCGTCTTTTTTAGAAGAGGTAGTAGCTGACTTGCAGGATAGTATTGAGATTGCAAAGGCAGCGGGGGTCCCTTTTGATAATATTATTCTTGATCCAGGTATTGGCTTCGCGAAGGATTTAAACAGAAACATAGAAATGATGCGCGGGTTAGATAAGCTTGTTGATATGGGGTATCCTGTGCTGCTTGCAACTTCAAGAAAATCATTGATTGGGAATGTGTTAAATTTACCTGTAACGGAAAGAGTAGAAGGAACAGGGGCTACTATTTGCTATGGTATTCAAAAAGGATGCCATATTATTCGTGTCCATGATGTGAAAGAAATGACACGCATGGCTCGTATGATGGATGCTTTAATGGGAAAGGGAGAATACGGTGGATAAGATAATATTAAACCAAATGGAGTTCTATGGATATCATGGAGTATTTAAAGAAGAGAATAAGTTAGGTCAGCGTTTTATCGTAGATTTACAAGTAGAAGTGGATTTAGCGAAGGCTGGAGAAACAGATGACTTACAATATTCGGTTAATTATGGCCAGCTTTTCTTTGACGTGAAGGAAATTGTTGAAGGTAAGCCATATCAATTAATAGAAGCAGTTGCAGAAAATATAGCAAAGAAGCTTTTGGTATCTTATTCCCTTATTGAAAGTATTACCGTTCGTATTATTAAACCAGATCCTCCAATTCCAGGTCATTATAAATCGGTTGCTGTTGAAATTACGAGGAGCAGAAAAGGATGAATAATGTTTACTTATCATTAGGCTCAAATATAGGCAATCGATTGGAATACTTACGCGAGGCTGTACAAATGCTTCATAATCATAAGCAAATTAAAGTGGTAAACATTTCCTCTGTTTATGAGACCGACCCAGTAGGATATGAGGAACAAGCACTATTTTTGAATATTGTTGTACAGATTGAAACATCATTAAATCCTTCTTCGGTATTAGAGAAATGCCAAAGTATCGAAAACGAACTTGGGAGAAAAAGGATAATTCGATGGGGTCCTAGAACAATAGACCTTGACATTTTATTGTATAATCACGAAAATATAGTATCAGATAAGCTAATAATTCCACATCCGAGAATAGAAGAGCGAGCATTTGTTTTAGTTCCGCTAATAGAAATTGCGCCAGACATAAAGTTACCGAATAAATCAATGCGTTTAAAAGAAAGTTTGAAGCTTTTGCCAGATAGAGAAGGAGTAAGGGTATGGAAACAACAGAAAAATGGGGAAGACGTATTCGAGCTTTTCGAAAGCTAAAAGGATATACACAGGAAAGTCTAGCAAAAGAGCTACTTGTTTCTGTTTCTATTTTAGGGGAGATTGAACGAGGTAATCGTATGCCTTCGGAAGAGATGATTGATTCTATTGTAGGTGTGCTAAAGATAACAAGAGAAGAATTAGATCCACATCAAAGTAAATAAGCACTGCCCATCAAGGAGGTAAAAGTTTGTTTAAAATAGGAAATGTTGAAATAAGCAACCGTGTTGTACTTGCACCAATGGCAGGAATTTCAAATTCTGCATTTCGTTTAACAGTGAAAGAATTTGGAGCTGGTCTTGTTTGTGCGGAGATGATAAGTGATAAAGGGATTGTTTTAAAGAATAAGAAAACGATGGATATGCTTTATATAGACGAGCGGGAAAACCCATTAAGCTTACAAATTTTTGGTGGAGAAAAAGAAACGCTAGTGGAAGCGGCACAATTTGTTGATAAAAATACCAATGCGGATATTATCGATATTAATATGGGCTGTCCTGTGCCGAAGATTACAAAATGTGATGCGGGTGCTAGATGGTTGTTGGATCCAGATAAAATCTATGATATGGTTTCTGCGGTTGTAGAAAATGTAGATAAACCAGTAACGGTCAAAATGCGTATGGGATGGGATGAAGACCATATATATGCGGTTAGAAATGCTCAGGCGGTTGAAAAGGCAGGCGGAGCAGCCGTTGCATTGCATGGTCGCACGCGTGTTCAATTATATGAAGGAACAGCAAATTGGGATATTATCCGTGAAGTAAAACAATCGATTAATATTCCTTTATTGGGAAATGGCGATGTGAAAACACCCCTAGATGCGAAAAAAATGTTAGATGAGACGGGCTGTGATGGGGTAATGATTGGGAGAGCAGCACTAGGGAATCCGTGGATGATTTATAGTACAGTTAAGTATTTAGAAACTGGAAAATTAGTGGGTGATCCATCTGTTCGCGAGAAGATAGATGTGTGTATTCTTCATCTGGATCGTTTAATTAGCCTAAAAGGTGAGTATGTAGCAGTTAGAGAAATGCGAAAACATGCTGCGTGGTACTTAAAAGGTATAAAAGGAAATGCAAAAGCAAGGACTGCGGTTAATCAATGTGAAACAAGAGAGCAGTTAGTAACATTATTAAATGCACTAGTATTAGAAGTGGAAGCGAAAGAACAAACCGAAATCCAAGTAGGTTAATTTTTAAGGTAACTGTTTAAATTTCCTGTAATATGTGCAAAAATAAAGCTGTTGGATAAAAATCTGACAGTTTTTTTTCTTTTTTAGTGTCTGTAAACGTGACATTGTGTAGAATAATAAAGTATGTATAAAATTGAACGATTCCTTTTTTAGGTGATCATACATAAAAAGATAGTGGAGATGATTAAGCATGAGTCATGATGAATTAAACTTAAATGACCAATTACTAGTGAGACGTAACAAAATGAATGAGTTACGCGAACAAGGAATAGATCCGTTTGGTAAACGTTTTGATAGAACTCATTTATCTGAAGGGTTAAAAAAACAATATGAATCTCTAGAGAAAGAAGAGCTAGAGGAAAAAAATATTACTGTAACAATTGCTGGTAGAGTAATGACGAAAAGAGGAAAAGGAAAAGCAGGGTTTGCTCATATTCAAGATCTTGAAGGACAAATTCAACTATATGTTCGTAAAGACAATGTAGGAGAAGAGCAATATGCTATTTTCAACGCTGTAGACTTAGGAGATATCGTTGGTGTTGAGGGTGTTTTATTTAAAACAAATGTAGGGGAGCTTTCCGTTAAAGTAAAAGATTTCACGCTACTTACAAAAGCGTTGCGCCCGTTACCGGATAAATTCCATGGTTTAAAAGATATTGAACAACGTTATCGTCAACGTTATTTAGATTTAATTTCAAGTGAAGAAAGTAAGCATACATTTATTCTTCGCAGTAAAATTATTCAATCTATGCGCCGTTATTTAGACAGCCACGGTTATTTAGAAGTAGAAACACCGATGATGCATTCCATTGCAGGAGGAGCATCTGCACGTCCTTTTATAACACATCATAATGCGTTAGATATGCCTTTATATATGCGTATAGCTATTGAACTTCACCTTAAAAGATTAATAGTTGGTGGGTTAGAAAAAGTATATGAAATTGGTCGTGTATTCCGTAATGAAGGTGTATCAACAAGACATAATCCAGAATTTACAATGATTGAGCTTTATGAAGCATATGCTGATTATCGTGATATTATGAGTCTTACAGAAAATTTAGTAGCTCATATTGCACAAGAAATCCATGGTTCTACTACAGTAGCATATGGAGATTATCAAGTCGATTTGAAGCCAGAATGGACAAGACTTCATATGGTAGATGCAATTAAGCAATACACAGGTGTAGATTTCTGGCCGGAGATGAGTGTAGAAGAGGCAAGAAAATTAGCTAAAGAGAATAATATAGAGATTAATGATAATATGACATATGGCCATATTGTTAATGAGTTCTTCGAGCAAAGAGTAGAAGAAAAATTAATTCAGCCTACATTCATTTACGGACATCCGTTAGAAATTTCGCCATTAGCGAAGAAGAATGAGGAAGACCCTCGTTTTACAGATCGATTTGAATTATTCATCGTAGGAAGAGAGCATGCGAATGCCTTCACTGAATTAAATGATCCAATTGATCAAAGAGAAAGATTTGAAGCACAATTAAAAGAGCGTGAGCAAGGAAATGATGAAGCACACTTAATGGATGAGGATTTTGTAGAGGCTTTAGAATATGGAATGCCTCCTACAGGTGGGTTAGGAATCGGCATTGACCGTCTTGTTATGCTGTTAACTAATTCTCCTTCTATAAGAGACGTGTTATTATTCCCGTTAATGAGACATCGTTAATACAGAGACGTGGTACCTGCAGAAAGGTACCACGTTTTTTATTTTCTTTAAATAGTTGTTATGTTCGACTTCTAATATCTATTGATTCGCACAATGTCATGTAATAGAAGTGGTAGGGGTAGTGCGGGTTAGGGAAGAGGTAAGGAGTCAAATTAAAGTAGACAATACACTATAGAAGATAGTAAAAGCGAAGGGGGGGTTAAGAGCGGTATTTGTAGAGTATTTACTGTTATTTTAAAAGATTTATAAGAATTAACGTGTAATCAAATAATAAGAATATTTTTTCTTTTAAAAAGTAGTTGCATAGAGTATGAAACGGTGGTATATTAATATTCGTTGCTGAAACAAGCAATGATGAAAGAAAAAAGAAATTTAAAAAAATGTTGACTTCGAGAATGACTTCTGATAATATTAAAAAGTCGCCGATGACGACGTGAAACAAATTGCTCTTTGAAAACTGAACAAACAAACGTCAACAATAATCGTTTTATAACGAATGTTATAGAATGACAACAAGTAATAAAAAGCTAGAGTTTAGCAATGAGCTAATCAACTCTTTATTGGAGAGTTTGATCCTGGCTCAGGACGAACGCTGGCGGCGTGCCTAATACATGCAAGTCGAGCGGACTTTAAAAGCTTGC
>NZ_CATNHG010000079.1:0-61727 GCF_950097965.1 Bacillus sp. T2.9-1 | reverse complement strand
GCTCCAAGTAAAGTGACAAAGTGCCTGAACTATTTCCAGTAAAGAACCAATATCAAATTAATGAAAAAGTGTTAAATTTAATATGGGTAGGTGTTTTATATATGTCTCATTTGGCTAGGTCAGTTCACATCCCCTTTGTGTTTGGCACCTTTTATTGATTATTGAACTTCTTCTAACAGAATTATTGCGTCTGATTTGGAACCTACCTTCAGTAATTTTTCTCTATAACTCTCATCCATTAATTTGCGTGATAACATTTGCAAAATCTTCAAATGAGCATCTCCCGCACTCTGTTCCGGAACAGCGATCATAAAGATTAATTTTGCCTCTGTCCCGTCCAAGCTATTCCAGTCTACACCATTACGTTTAATACCAAAGGCAACTGCTGGACGTTTTACTGCATTTGACTTACCATGTGGAAGCGCTATATTCATTCCTAATCCAGTAGAGCTTTGTGCCTCACGCTCTAATATAGCCTTTTTATATGCTTCCTTAGAGTGTAAGATTCCTGCATTTTCAAATTTTTGAATGAGTTCATCTATTACTTCATCCTGTGTTTCTGCAATTAAATTTGTTGTGATTAAATCTTCACTTACTATATCTGTTAATTTGGTTATTTCCATCGGTTCTTTTGTTTCTTCTATCGTTGCCGCAACTTCTCTTTTTTCGACCCCTTTACTAACAGGAAGATCAAGTGCTATTTCTTTTTTCAATGCATTAACCATAAAGGCTGTTACTAAAACACCGACTAATGCTGCGATAAAGAACATTGCAACATTATCTACTGCACCTAATACTGCTACAATTGGACCACCATGTGCTACTTTATTCCCTACATTGCCAAGCATTGCAATAACAGCACCAACCATCGAACCAGCCATAATACTTGGTATTACACGTAATGGATCTTGAGCCGCAAACGGAATTGCTCCTTCTGTTATACCAAACAGTCCCATTGTAAAAGATGCCTTACCTGCTTCCCGTTCATTCGGAAGGTATTTTTTCTTATTAATAAATGTAGCTAGACCCATTCCAATTGGTGGAATACAGATAGCTACTGCGATTGGCCCCATAATGTCATAATTTCCTTCTGCAATCATCGCAGAACCAAATAAGAAAGCAACTTTGTTAAATGGCCCCCCCATATCTACAGCAATCATTGCCCCTAGAATAAGTGCTAATAAAATCGAACTTGCTCCTTGCATTCCTGCAAGCATACTAGTTAAACCTTCAAATACTTGTGCTACTGGTGCACCTATAACAAAAATGAATAATAATCCAACAATTACGGATGATACAATTGGAATAAAAATGATTGGCATAACTGGCTGTATTGCTTTTGGCACTTTAATCTTTTTAATACCTAATGCAATATAACCTGCTAAGAAACCAGCAATAATTCCGCCAATAAATCCTGCACCTGCTTCACTACCGTAAAAGCTGCCATTTGCTGCAATATAACCACCAATCATACCTGGTACAAGTCCTGGACGGTCTGCAATACTAACCGCAATAAATCCAGCTAAAATTGGTACCATAAACATAAAAGCTGTACTACCAAGACTTTCAATCTGTTTCCAAATAGAATCTTCTGGTATAACAATTCCACCAGGTGTTTGTTCCCCGCCGAGTGTAAGAGCAAGTGCGATCAGCAATCCTCCTACAACAATAAACGGAACCATGTAGGATACACCATTCATTAAATGTTTATATATAGGATTTTCTTTTTGCTTACGTTGGCCTTTGATTTCATCTGCTGATTTCAATTCTGCCCGATATACTGGTACATCGCCATTTTGAATCCTTTTGATTAATTCATGTGGGTTGCGAATCCCATCTTTTACTCCAGTAATAATTACTTTTTTCCCAATAAAACGGTCTTTAGAGACTTCTTTATCTGCTGCAATAATAATGCCATCTGCTTCTCTAATGTCTTGGTCTGTTAAAGCATTTTCCACCCCAATGGAGCCTTGGGTTTCTACTTTCATGTCAATCCCTAATTCTTCTCCAGCTTTTTGCAGATTTTCTGCAGCCATGTATGTATGAGCAATACCAACTGGACAAGCTGTAATTGCCAAAATCTTCATGATATTCTCCTCCTCCATCCTATTAACGCGCATTATGTAATTGCTTACAATTTGATTATAAACCCATGCATCCTTTCCAATAATCTTAATTTTTACCAGACTTGTGGTAAAAATTGATTATTAAAAAATGATGGATATGGTAATCATTTTCTAAACCTTTATTCCTTATTATGGGTCGTCTAAATAGAAAAAGAGGTACTTATTTAAAACAAATACCAGAAGGAAAATTATTTATTTTATAAAATCAAGCACACCTTTAATATCTGCAAGTTCTGCTATCCCACTTGCAAATTCAAGATTTTCGCTATAGGCGGCAATCTGCTCTACTACCGCACGATTAAGATTTTGATCCTCCTTGGAAATGGCTAACAAAAATATTACAGAAACATAGTCACTTTCCCACAGTATAGGCTTTCTTAATATACCAACTGCAATCGAAGACTGAATGACCATATCTGGGTCCCCATGGGGAATAGAGATATTTCCACCAATTGCTGTAGCAGACTTTCGCTCCCTGTTAAGCGCACTATGAATGAATTCTTTCTGAATCATGCCCTTTTGATATAAAGTATTTCCTAACATTTCAATGACTTCATATGGATGCTCTATTTCTAGTCCAAGATGCACCATGTCACCACGAATCAATTTAAACAGCTGTTTACTATCTTCGCTATTGTTTTCTTTCCTTTTTTCCATTCTTTGAACAAATTGATTTAATTTTTCCTTATCCTTTCCTTCTAAGAGAGGAGAAATAACAATATAGGGTATCGATATCTTATCAAGAGAAACGGTTGAAATAACAAAATCTATCTTATTATTTTTTAGGAATTCATCGATGGAAGCTTTTCCGATACAATCCAAAATATGGATGTCTGAATAGTGTTGTTTAATTTTCGCCTCTAATAAATGAGATATACCCACTCCTAAGTGACAAACTATTAAAGAATTTTGCTTTTTTCCTCTGCTTCCTTCTAGTCTCTCAATAGATGCTTGGAAATGAAGTACTAAAAAAGCAGCTTCCTCTTCAGGTACATCTAAATCATAAGCACTTTTAACCTCTTCTAACGCAAAAATCACCATATTAAACATATATGGATACATTTTCTTAATATCTGATAGAAGAGGATTGCTAATAAGAAACCCATATTTCAAGCGGTTAATGACTGAATACATGTGAACCGCAAGCCCTTTAGTAAGAATAGAATCCTTTTCAAAAGGGTAGGCAGTTAATTCTGCTAACCTTTTTGTAATATCATGAATGATGCTAAGCAACACTTTATTCTGAAAATAGACGTGTTTTTCCCCATCGTCTACCCTTTTTCCGCTAATTAAATGCCAAGTAAAATAGATACGTTCATTTTCTGGGAATTTCATAGAAAAGGACTCTTCCAGTTGCTCAAAGAAGAGAGAAGCATATTCAAATTCTTTATAGGATGCTACATAAGCTTTCTCTTCCTCTATTATGGTAATTGGTGATTTTTGTCTTGTTCGCTTCACCATAATAAGGGCATGAATAACAAGACTATCAAATGTTTCGTCCATAAATTTGATTTCAAATCGTTCCTGTAACCTTTGTAAAGCTCTTTTTACCGTACTAATTTCATAGGGTAAAAACAAATCAAGTACATAATTTTTCTCAATAGTTACAGAAGATATCAACTGGGGTAAATGAGCTAAGGCATTCCTTCTTTGAAGTTCAGTACCTTGAAGTTGATTTCCTAGTCGTGGCTTTGATATTAATTCTATTTCATAATCAGCTAACCACTTTTCAATAAATTCCATCTCTTTTTTTATCGTAGATTTCGGTACATAATAACGGTCCGCTAGACTCTGTAATGTAATCGGATTTTCTGAACTAAGTAGTAAATAGGCAACCTCAATCATTCTCCCTTCCATCGCTTTATGATCTTGGAAAAATTGTCGTTGAAGAAGATTCGACCTATCTTCCCTACTTATTTCAAGCGTAATACCAATACCAGGCTGTCTTTTTAACTTGGCACTCGGAAATTTATTTAATAATTGCTCCATTTTATTCAAATCATTACGCACTGTTTTTTCCGAGCACTCTAATCGTTCGGAAAGCTCCTGTATATTCCGAGTCTCCCCTTCATTCGAAAGCAAAAGTTGAAGTAGAACTTTTTGTCTATCATTCATGTAAAACACCTACTTTTATTTATCATTAAAAAGTGTAGCTTATAAAGTAGACGAATTCAATTTTATTTTAATTTAAACCCCTTCTTCAAGATGGGTGGATCTATAGTTCTAGAAAATGACCATTAAAAAGGATTTACAACTTATTAATCTTAAGTAGTAAATCCCTTCTTTCTTACTTATTTCGATATAAACATCTGTGTCCAATAGTTTCCGCTTTGGTAATAGCCTACTCCTATTTGCGTGAAACTTTTGCTTAAGATATTTGCTCGGTGACCACTTGAATTCATCCATGCTTGTACGACTGCTTGTGCACTTGTTTGTCCTTGAGCAATATTCTCTCCAGCTGATTTGTAGCTGATTCCATATGCTTTCATCATATCAAATGGTGATCCGTATGTTGGACTTGTATGGCTGAAATATTTCTTTTGTGCCATATCCATTGATTTGTCTCTAGCTACTCGGGATAATTCCCAGTTTTCCGTTAATGCTGGAAGTCCATTTTTTTGACGCTCAATATTACAAAGTCTAATGACTTCACGTTCTACTGTTTTAATAGAATCAATATTGGGAATCGTTAATTTTTGATTAGGATAAATTAAGCTTGGGTTTGAAATCTGCGGGTTTGCATCAATAATTTCCCGTAAGCCGATTTGATATTTCACAGCAATTTTCCACATCGAATCTCCGCTTTTTACTGTATATGTATCAGCGATTACCATCGTTGGAAGTGTAACTAAACATATAAATAAACTAAACATTGCCATAAATTTTTTCATTTTTCTTTCACCTCCTTCTGAGTAATAAGTTGCGCACAAAATTTTGTTCTTATCCTTTCTTTCTATGATTTTTTGATTTTTTTCAAAAAAAAGCAGAAATCAGATTTTACACATAAAATCCTGACTTCTGCTCTTATTTCACATTAGTGTATTTGTTTTTTTCTACGAAGGATAAGAAAAAGACTTACTCCAGTAACTAAAAGAATAGTACCAATCAACAGATATGTTCCATTATTTGTTGCTGTATTTGGCAATGAATTTTCGGAATTTCCATCGTTATATACTTCCTTTTCATTTGCTGCTTTTTCGTCGCTACCAGCATTGACTTCCTTTTCAGCTATAACTGGATCTTCGTCCTTTTCAGCCGGATTTTCTGGTGTAACTGGATCTGTTGACTCACCTGGCGTTTCTGGCTTAGTTGGCTCAGTAGCATTATTATCCGGCTTTTCTTCTGTTTCTTTCTCATCTTTTATAACAACTGTAGTTAACGGCTCAAGTGTTATTTTGTCAGACGCTAATGTAAAGCCACTTTTCTCTGAAACAGCATCTTTGCCAGCTTCATCATCGTCCACTAGCACTTTGTAGCCTGTTAAGTCCTCCTTTAATGTTAGATCTCTTGATTTTGTATCACCATTCATAAATACATAGTAGCTTCCTGTATTATCTGTTGAGTCATTTTTATATGCGATTACAAGATCTTCTTCCTGAATTTCCTTCGCTTCTATTAATGTCACATTAGAATTTACAAGGCTCTTTTCCCCTAAACGAAATGCATTTGTTGATTTTCTTAATTCAATCAATCCTTTTGTATATTCGACTGTTTCATCATTCACTGCATATTCTTCCTTATTTGTTGCTTTTGTCCAATCAAACATATTGATTGCATCAGAAGAATCATACGAATCATGGATAAAATAGCCAAAGGCGTTACCATTTTCATCGGTGAATTCATCATATTTTTGCTCTGGAATTCCTTTACCTAGCCATTGCTTTGTTCTTCCATATTCCTGGCCAGCATGTAAGAAAGCCGTTCCTTGAGATGTTAAAATCAACGAGTTTCCAAGACGAATACGTTTATGAATTTCCAGATCATTAGCTGGAATGGACGGATCTTTTTTCAATGCTTTCGCAATAATATCATATAATGGTAAATTATCATGTGCTTCAATATATTGCACTATGTCCCCTGGATCATCTGCCGGAGTATTGGATGGCTGTGCTTTAATATTGTTGAAAATCGTTTGAATATTACGAGCTCCTCCCGTAATAAAGCGCGGCTCCCCTTCTGATCCAAACCCTGACTTTAACTCATTTCTCATTTCATCGGAGAAAACACCAACATTATCTGTCTTATCCATCCAGTCTTGATCCGCACCTTTTCCTGCTAAAGATGAATCTGCTAGTTGTCCAGAAAAGGTCCTCCAGCCTTCCCCGATAAATAATGCATCAGGATTGATAGCTGCTGCTGCATCATAAGCATTTTGAACAGCTTCATAGGTCGCATCCCCCATCATATCCCATCTCATACCATCAATTTTAAATTCAGTAAACCAGTATTTTACCGAATCAATCATTAGTTTTTCCGCCATTTTGTGATTTGTTGCCAAGTTATTCCCAAACCCTCCGACAAATTTCCCATTACTGTCCTGGAAAAAATAATAATCTGGCACAATATCATTTAATAGACTCGCATTGGACATATGGGTATAAACGACATCTAGTACGACTCCCATTCCGGCATCATGAATGGCATTTATTAACTCCTTTAATTCTTTAATACGCTGCTCAGGGTCTTTCGGATTTTCAGAATATGCACCATCTGGAGAGAAATAGTTATGTGGGTCATAGCCCCAATTATATTCATTTCCTGCTGAAGAATACTCTAATTCTCTGTCCCCCATTTTTGTCTCATCCCCCCAATACCATGCCATTACTGGAAGTAACTGAACATGCGTGACACCAAGGGATTTAATATAATCTAGCTTATCAATAAATGCCTTATAGGTACCCCATCGACCATTTAAATCTGTTTCAATTGTCGGATCAGAAGTAAAGTCACGAATATGCGCTTCCCAAATGATTGCATCTTCTCGTTTTTCATAGCCATTAATATTCGCACTATTAAAGTTTGCTGGGTTTGTTTGACTTAGATCCACAATTGCTGCCTTACCAACTGTATCACCATCGCTGCCAACCTTTCCTTCTGTGTTCACAGTAAAAGCAGCCATTGATTTAGCATAAGGATCTAAAACTTTTGATACTTTCCCGTCATTTGTTACTTCATATTGGTAGTAATATCCTCTTACATTGTTAATCCCCAGCTCTTTTGCCTCTGCTTCCACGCTCCAAACACCTTTGTCACCTTGTACTAAATCTAAACTACCAATTTTCTTAGCAGCATCATTTTTATCATAAAAAACAGCTGTAACTTTTGTTGCCTTTGGCGCCCATAATTTTAACGTTGCATCCCCATTTTGATAAGTAGCCCCTAAATCGTCGCCCTCATAGAAATAATTTTCATCTAACATTTTCCATCCAGATTTAACTGTTACTGATCTTCCTTGATAAGAGATCGTAAAAGGCCCTTGTTCCGCATCAAAAACACCTGTTATTTCCACAGTTGTTTCATTGACAATTTTCACTTCATTAAAATCGATTGTTTCTTGATTTTTATCAATAATGGTTAATCCTTTTGCTAACTCTTCTTCTGCAAGATCTTTTGTACTGGAAAAAATTAATTGGATTGTTGTGTCAGACAATAATTCGCCAGATACTAAATCAGTTGGAGATTCCCAGTATGGTGAAATATAAACTTGATCATCTTCATTCTTAATCCATAAATGGTCGTATTCCTCCAATAATGCGAACCCTTTATCCCCGCCAATTTTTTCTCCATTTTCACGGTTTACAATAAGAAATCCAATCTTCTTTGCATCTTCTTTCACTTTTACATCGACATAAGCACCATAGCGATCATTTTTTTCTAATGCTACGGCATCAAGCGGCCAATTTGCAGAAGGAGACTCTACATCTTCCCACAGCCACAGCCCTAACTTTTCATAGTTTTGATCTTCTCTTTGATAATGAATTCTGATTGTGTTCTCAGGTAAAGCTACTGGCTCAAATAGATGAACCGTATCCGATCCTTCCTTTATCCATATTTCATTCAATGACGGATTGGTTAAGGGAACAACCTTGTCCCCGCCCTTCTTCTCTCCATTTGTTCTGTTTACGACTAGAAATCCTACCTTTTTTGCATCTTCTTTCAAAGGAATATCAATATATGTACCATACTCATCTTGTTGTTCTTTTTCAAAAGCCACAGCGCCTTGTGGCCAATTCGCAGTTGGAGATTCTACATCATCCCACAGCCATAATCCTAGATCTTGATAGTTATTATCCTTGTTTTGATAGTGTATTCTTAATGTGTGTTCAGGTATGTCTTTGCCATCTGCATTCTCTGCTTTTACACTCGATTGATCGAACGCAAATCCTCTTGTGGTTAACACAAGGACAAATACAGTTAGAATAATGAGCAATTTCCTTAACCATTGGTTCATTCCCTTTCCTCCTATTCAAAAATATAAGCAACCTGTTCATTTAAAAATTTATATTCCTAAAAATAGTTGCTTGCGTAACAAAACATTTACCTGTAAAATAAGCTACCGACAAAA
This sequence comes from Bacillus sp. T2.9-1, assembly GCF_950097965.1. Lineage (NCBI taxonomy): Bacteria > Bacillati > Bacillota > Bacilli > Caryophanales > Bacillaceae > Bacillus > Bacillus sp. T2.9-1. The sequence continues at coordinate 53,036 of NZ_CATNHG010000079.1, read as the reverse complement.
GTAAACGCTTTCTTTCTATGTGCGATTATAAATATAGTAGATTAAGAGTGTCAATGATCCTTTTAATTGTTCACGGTAACAGAATTTTCAGTTAGAAACATACAGGCATTCAGACTTATTAAATATACATAAAAAGGAAGACTTAGATAGGGATTAAATCTAAATGATAGAAGGGGTACAATAACTAATTAATCGTTTTTGTTTACGACTTTAGAAAGACATCATGGGGATTGGATACGTTTTGTTTTGGCTGATATCCATGCCACATTGGCTGATTTATCTTTGTTTTGGCTGATATCTATGCTCCGTTGGCTGATTTATTTTTATTTTGGCTGATTTATCTTTATTTCGGCTGATATCTATGCCACGTTGGCTGATTTATCTTTATTTTGGCTGATATCTATGCTCCGTTGGCTGATTTATCTTTGTTTTGGCTGATATCTATGCTCGGTTGGCTGATTTATCTTTGTTTTGGCTGATATCTATGCCACGTTGGCTGATTTATCTTTGTTTTGGCTGATATCTATGCTCGGTTGGCTGATTTATCTTTGTTTTGGCTGATATCTATGCCACGTTGGCTGATTTATTTTTGTTTTGGCTGATATCTATGCTCGGTTGGCTGATATCTATGCTCGGTTGGCTGATTTATTTTTGTTTTGGCTGATATCTATGCCCGGTTGGCTGATTTATCTTTGTTTTGGCTGATATTTATGCTCAGTTGGCTGATTTATTTTTGTTTTGGCTGATATCTATGCCCGGTTGGCTGATTTATCTTTGTTTTGGCTGATATTTATGCTCAGTTGGCTGATTTATCACTGTTTTTGGCTGATATCCATTCCCATTTGGCTAATTTATCTCTTTAAGAGCAAGGAATATCCTTCTCCTATTGCTATTTCACTGTCTGAATAGATAACTCGGTCAGTGAAAAATTCAGACAGTGACCTATCATTCAAAAAACGAAAATCTTAAGCTTATTATCTATTCAACTGCCACATATCCAGTTTCCGAGACTATCCTTTGCCCCTGCTCTGACAACATCCATTTTAAAAATCTATCAACTTGGGGAGAATCATTATCCTCCAGCGTAATTGCATAAAATTCATTAATGAAGGGATAGCTTCCATCTTTAATTGTTTCTATTGTAGGTGGAATTCCTTCAACCGAAATATTTTTTATTTTGCCATTACGAACCATCTCTTCTGAAAAATGACGGAAAGAAAAACCAATGGCATCACTCTTATTCTGATAATCTGCAGTTTCATTAATAATCCCTTCCATTGCACTTACAACATCTTTTGTGGGCGGATCCATTAATGGCTTTCCACCCATTACCCTTATCAATGCTGTTTGACTTCCACTTTCTGCTGGCCTTTGAAAGGCTCTTATTTTTTTCCGGTTTCCACCGACTTCCTTCCAGTTTGTTATTTTCCCAGAATAGATATCCTGTATTTGTTCCACGCTAAGTGTCTCTATTGGATTCTTCGCATGAACAAAAAAGATAAACGCTTCTCTTCCAATTGGAGTTAATTTTAATTGAACACCATGACTTTCTGCCAACTTATATTGTTGCTCTGAAGGCTTCGGTATAAATATGATGTCTGCCTCTTTATTTAACAATCTCTCAAATGCCTCACCTGTTTGGCTAGATACTACTTCGCTTTCTTCTATAGAATAATCTTTTTCTGGATATACAGCTTGAGCAAACCCAGCATATACTGGATAGAGAGCCGTTGAGCCATCTAACTTCGGAAGATTCCCTTCTATTTTTAAGGTGGATTCTTCATTTAATTGAACTACTTTTGTACCTTCAGAATATGGTATGTATTCCGTTAAATCTGCATCTTGACTACTGACAACCTCTAGACTTCTATCATATTTCACAAAAAGGATATGACCAATCACAATACTTATACTAATGATAAGGATAAATAGATTCGCTTTTTTTGCTGTTCTTTTCTGCCATACTTCAAAGATTGGTAGATTTACTGTCATAATAAAAAATAAAGTTACTATCGGTATAAGCCATAAATAAAACGTACTTGCTGTAAATAAGGATGTGAGGACCGTTAAGATAAACCCAATAAACCCGATACATCCCGTAATAACTATTGCTTGTAATATTTTCATTTTTTCTCCTTTATGCGTTTTTTTTCACTTTCAACAGAAAAATACCACTTTCTTCCTTAAAAACACCATAATAATGTTATATTATCATTTTAGTGTATTTTTACACCTTATTCAAGTGATTATTATTCTTTTTTTAAAATTGTGATTTAAACTGCATAAAAAAAGACGAGTCTCTGTGAAGAACTCATCCTTAAATATACCTTTTATATCAGCTTTCTTGAGCAGTATCGATCTTAAAATAATGGAATAATAAATATGATAGCCAAACACAATCGCGATGATGCCGAATATTTTCAATTAAGCCTTTTAATAGAACTGGATTTAGTGTTTCCTCTTCCAACTGCTCTGTAAGCAAAAGAAGAGATTCTTTCACATAGCGATCATCAACTTCTTCTATTTTCCCTTTTACTAGCTTTATTATTTCCTCTCCTGCAATATTTTCTTGCGTAACAGACTGATGTAACAACTGATATATATTTTCAGTGAAATATGGTGACTTTGTATGTGTAGCAAGAATATCTGTTTTCTCCACCAGCGATTTTGCAAGCATATGTAAATCAAAATCAATCCATTCATTATGACTTAATACAATATGAGTATAAGCATTAAGAAATCCTTTAATACTAAATACTAAATCATATTTAATTGATTGTTTTGATGAATCGTACACTTTTTCAATCATGTGCTCAATTGTTTTTTCTAGCAAATGATCATAGTAAGTAAATTTCTTAATAAATTCTTCATTAAACGAAAGCGCTTGCTCTTTAATGAATAGAGTTGCAAAACTGGAATTTTCTTTAAAGGTATAAAAGATCTCATAATAAAAATGATAAAGGATATCATCCACATGATTGACTGCATAGTCAAGTTTTGCAATGAACTGTTCCATAAAATAATCAACCAATGCCATAATCAGCTCATCCTTGGACTTAAAGGATAAGTAGAAGGCACCTTTTGAAATGCCACAATGATCCGTGATTTGTTGAACGGAAGTAGCCGCAAATCCCTGTTTTGCAAATAATTCTATTGATTTTTCCATAATCAGTTGTTTTTTTGCCATGTTCATACACTCCTATGCACTATTGATTGACATATGACTACTTAGTCATTTATTATAGGTAAATGAGTAAGATTAGTCAATAAAGGGAAGGTGTAATATGAAAGGTTTAGTAAATTTTGTGTTAGGTAACAAGCTAGCGGTTTGGTTACTAACCATTATTATTACTGTATCAGGTATCTATTCTGGTACAAGAATGAATATGGAGACCATACCGAACATTTCGATTCCATACTTAACGGTAATGGATGTTTATCCGGGAGCAACACCGGAAAAGGTGATGGAAGAAGTATCCATGCCGATAGAAAAACTTGTGGAAAATCTAGAAGATGTGAAAGCTGTTTATTCGAATTCTTATTCGAACATGGCAAATGTTCAATTAGAATATGAATATGGTACAGATATGGATGAAGCAAAACGTGCTTTACAATCCGCTCTAGATAATATCACCTTGCCTGACGGCGCACAGGAACCTACAATCACAGCAATCAGTATGAATATGATGCCAGTTGTAGCGTTAAGTGTCAGCAGTACAGAAGAAGATATTACTGAATTAACATCAACTGTTGAAGAAATCATCCTTCCGAAGATTGAAAAGATTGATGGTGTTGCATCTGCAACGATTACCGGACAACATATCGAAGAAGTAGATTTAACATATGATAAGGAAAAAATGGAACAATTAGATTTAACAGAAGACACTGTTAAAGATATGATCCAAGCAAGTAATTTAGCTGTTTCTTTAGGACTTTATGAGTTTGAAGAAGGCGAACAGGCAGTTGCAATTGATGGTAAGTTTATGACAGAAAAAGAACTTAAAGATATGCTTATCCCTGTCACTCCTTCTGAACAAAATCCATCCCCATTTGTTAAACTTAGTGATATTGCCACAATCGAAGTGGTTGGGAAAGTTGAATCTGTTTCTCGTACAAATGGTGAAGATGCTATTGCCATCCAAATTGTCAAAGGTCAACAAGCAAACACTGTTGATGTTGTTAACAGTGTAAAAGATTTAATTAAAGATGAGCAAAAGAATATCGATGGATTAGTAATTGATGTTTCCCTAGACCAAGGGGCTCCAATTGAAGAATCTGTATTTACGATGATTGAAAAAGCGGTGTTTGGTTGTTTAATTGCCGTATTAATTATTTTACTATTCTTACGTGATTTTAAATCAACGATAATTTCCATTATTTCTATCCCAGTTTCTATTTTCATGGCATTAATGCTATTAAACTGGATGGATATTACGTTAAATATCATGACACTTGGTGCTATCACTGTTGCGATTGGCCGGGTTATCGATGACTCTATTGTTGTTGTTGAGAATATTTACCGACGCTTGCACCTGAAAGAAGAAAAATTAACCGGCCGTGCACTAATTAGAGAAGCGACGATTGAAATGTTTAAACCAATCCTTTCTTCAACTTTAGTAACAGTTGCTGTATTCGCTCCATTAATGTTCGTTGGGGGAATGGTGGGAGAGTTATTCCGTCCTTTCGCATTAACAATGGCATTTTCACTTGGAGCATCACTACTTGTTGCGATTACAATTGTACCTGCTCTTTCTCATTTCTTATTTAAGAAAAAATTATATGGTGAGAAAACAGAAAGTAATCATAAAGAAGCCGGTAAATTGGCAAATTGGTATAAAGGCATTCTTGAAAAAGCTCTTAACCATAAAATCATCACTTCCCTTATCGCTGTTGTTTTATTAGCCGGAAGTGTTGCTCTTACTCCGCTAATTGGCTTTAGCTTCTTAGGAAGTGAAGAAGAAAAAACAATGTATATCACTTATACACCAGAAACTGGTGAATTAAAGGATGAGACATTAAAGAACGTTACAGAAGTAGAAGAAAAAATGCTTGAACGCAAAGATATTGATATTGTTCAATTATCTATCAATGAGACAGCAGATGCACAAAGTGCGATGATGGGTATGGGATCTGGCGGTGCACTTATGTACCTAATCTTTGATGAAGATATGAAAAACTTCCCTGAAGTCCGCGATGAAATTGAGGACTATATTACAAATATCGATCAATCTGGCGAATGGAAAACACAAGACTTCACATCCATGGGGATGTCAACAAATGAAGTTAGCTATACATTCTACAGTGAAGATTTAGATAAACTTAATGAGTCTGTGAAAAAAGTAGAAGACATTTTAAAAGAAAATGATGGATTAGAAGATGTTACTACAACTGCTGAAGATGCTTATGTAGAATATACATTTAAAGTTAATCAAGATGAATTATTGCAGTATGGGTTAACTGCAGGACAGCTTCTCATGATGCTAAGCCCAGACAATACTAAAGATGTACTAACAACAATCGAAAAAGATGGCGAAGCACTTGATGTTATTGTCCAACAAGAAAAATCAGCACAACCTAAATCAATTGACGAAATGCTAGATATGGAAATTCCAACTGCTCTAGGAAATACGATGCCACTTTCTGAACTAGTAGAAGTTGAAGAAGGAACAACTTTAAATACTCTTTCTCGTAGTAAGGGTGAGTATTATGCAACAGTATCAGGAAAAATTCTCGGTGATGATGTTTCCAAAGTAACGAACGAAGTCGATAAGGAAATTGATAAAATTGACTTACCAAAAGGAGTTACAATGGGAGTTGCTGGTGTAGCAGCAGATATGAATGAAACATTTACGCAATTGGGTGTAGCAATGATTGCTGCTGTTGCGATTGTATACTTTATTCTGGTTGTAACATTCCGTGAAGGGGTTGCCCCATTCTCTATCTTATTTAGTTTACCGTTTGCCGTTATTGGTTCATTTGTAGGCTTATATCTGGCAGGTCTAACTATTTCCGTATCGGTTATGATGGGATTACTCATGTTAATTGGTATTGTTGTAACAAATGCCATCGTATTAGTAGACCGCATCATTCATATGGAACGTGATGGAATGCATATGCGTGAAGCGATTCTGGAAGCAGGTTCTACTCGTCTTCGCCCTATTCTAATGACAGCAATTGCAACAATTGGTGCATTAATTCCATTAGCAATTGGATCAGGTGGTAGTGGATTAATCTCTAAAGACCTAGGTATTACGGTTATTGGCGGTTTAATCAGTTCTACTCTATTAACACTTGTTATTGTCCCAATTGTTTACGAAGTTCTTTCTAAAGTATTTAAGAAAAATCGTAAAGATATTGACGAAAGCTAATATTAACTTTTACTAAAAGCCAGTGAAGAATATTTCACTGGCTTTTTGTTATCATAATTCTCCTGCCAACCTCTTATTTTTAATGGCTGTTTTCTAAAGGATTGCTGTTTTTTCAATAGAAAAAAGAATTAGTAGGAAAATTGGAGCAGCCGGAATACACTTCGCTTTCCGTGGGGCTAAGCTTAAGCCTCCGGGGTCTCAGACTGTCTCGCTAATCCTCGTGGCGTCTTCGTGTATTCCGGCTGCGAGTAATCGCAACAAACTTTTGCGAAAACAGCCTTTTTAATAATAGGTTTCGTTTACTCGATTGCTCCTTTTTTACTGCTTTCTAATAATTTCAGCTTTCATTCACAATAAAGAAAACTTCCATTAGTGGGTGTTTTTTCTCATTCCCCTTTGACTTTTAAACTTAAAAGACTTTTTTAATTTTCCACAACTCGAGCTCGGGCGTTAAATGGAATAAAATTAATTTCCCATGTTCCCTTCATAAAAAAATACAAACAGGAAAAACTATTCACAATACTCCAATGGAAAGGATTTTGTCATGAAAGTACATTGCTCGAATGAATATGATCCATTAAAAGCAGTCGTCTTAGTTTCTCCCGAATATATGGCTATTAAAGTTCCTATAAACGATATTCAAAAAAAACATGCAAAGAAAAATATCGATCGAAAAGTGGCCGAAAAACAACATGAAATGTTTATTGAAAAGCTGCAAGAAAACGGGGTTGAAACAATCCTTCTTCCTCCTGTGGAAAAATATCATGAACAAGTATTTACAAGGGATATTGGTTTTACTTTAGGAAATCAAATCTTTGTAGCAGAAATGGCCCGAGATGTAAGACGTGGAGAAGAGAAAATTTTAATCGACTATTTGAAGGAACAGGAGATTACTTATACGGATATTAAAGGAAATATGATTGAAGGCGGAGATGTTATCATTGACGGTAAAACGATTTATATTGGCCTCAGCCAACGCACAAATAAATTTGCTATCCGGCATTTACAAACATTACTTCCTTCTTATGATGTCATCGCTGTTCCATTTACAGACTCGTATCTTCATTTGGATTGTGTTTTCAACGTACTTTCCCCTACAGAAGGATTAATATTCCCAGGCGAGTTTCATAAAGAGAAAGAAAGAATGCTGCGAGATCGCTATGATTTAATCCATGTAAATGCAAAAGAGCAAGAGACATTAGGTACAAACGTATTATCCATCGGTAATAAAAAGGTTATTAGCTTACCTGTGAACGAAGGAGTCAATAAAGAGCTTCAAAAAAGAGGCTATGACGTGATTGAGGTGGATTTTTCAGAAATCATCAAGTCAGGTGGATCCTTTCGTTGCTGTTCTATGCCATTGCTGAGAGAATAATTAAGTAACCAATGATAATCAGTGGGGATTCCCATCCCCACTGATTATAGTTTTCTTTATCCTATTGAAAAAAATGTCTCATCAAATATAGCTTTTCACTACTTTTGTTCCCCTAATATTTTTCTTAAATTATTTAAGCTAATTTCAATGCTTTCAAATGGTGTTCTTCTTGTGGCATCCTGTTCAATAATCCACCACTGTATATCCGCTTCCTCTCCCTTTTCAAGAATTGCTTGAAAATCGATACTCCCAGTACCAACTTCTGCAAAGAATCGTTCTTCATCTGTTGTCATGTCTTTTAAATGGACAAGCTTTGTTCTGTTTTTATATGTATCAATCCATTGTGCAGGATCATACTCTCGCTTTGAAAGCCAGTATACATCTAGCTCTGCAAAAACCAGCTTAGAATCTGTTTCTTCCATTATCGTATCTAATGCTGTTCTTCCATCATACAATCTATCTAATTCAAAATCATGATTATGATAACACAGCGATATCCCTTCTTTTTGACACTCCGCTCCCGCCATATTTAAGAAAGCAATTAGTGACTCATAATCCGCCTCCGTTCTTTTGTCTGGTAAAAGATAGGGACATACTAAAAACTTACTCCCTAAAACTAACTGGTCTTGAACGACTTGGGTTAGATTGCTCTCTAAGTCTGCTAAAGGTACATGACTAGCCGCTACTTGAAGATTTAGTTCATCCAGTAATTCCTTTAATGCGGCTACAGAAATCCCGCCATACCCTGCAAGCTCTACTCCTTGAAAACCAAGGCTTGCAACCTTCTGGAGAGTTCCACGGAAATCCTGTTCACATTCCTCTCTTAACGTATACATTTGAATGGCAATTGGTATATTTTTCACTATATTTCCTCCTTTTAATTAATTCCTTTGAAATCAACCACTTCTACATTATGAAGTAAGTCAAAATAAGTTCCTCTTATCATTGTATAAGAAAACGCTATCATTTTTATAGATTAAGATGGTAAATCGTTAACTTTTTTTGTAAAATGGACTAAAATAACTAGGATGTGTAAGCCATTGGAAAACCATATCAGAAAAGTCATCGAACAAGCAGAAAAAGAATTTGCCATAAAGGTGCTTTATGCCTGTGAATCTGGAAGTCGTGCATGGGGATTTCCGTCAAAGGATAGTGATTATGATGTCCGGTTTATTTATATCCATCATCCAAGCTGGTACTTATCCATTGATCAAAAGCGAGATGTAATAGAAATTCCAAACCATGATCCTATATCAATTCCTGTTGATCCATTATTAGATATGAGCGGCTGGGAATTGACTAAAACACTGAAGCTTTTTCGTAAGTCTAATCCTCCTTTATTAGAATGGTTGCGATCCAACATGATATATTATCAGCGCTTTTCAACCATTGAAAAAATGAAGCAGCTTGAAAAACAAATATTTTCTCCTACTTCTACCATTTATCATTATTTAAATATGGCTAAAGGAAATTTCAGAGAATATTTGCAAGGAGATACCGTTAAGATTAAAAAGTATTTTTATGTATTGCGACCAATTCTAGCAGCCAAGTGGGTACAAACATTCCAAACAATTCCTCCAATGGAATTTGATATTTTGGTACATGGACTTATTCCTGAGGGTGCACTTCGCACAAAGATTGACATTTTATTAGAAAGAAAAAAATCTGGAGAAGAATTGACTCTTGAACCACGAATCAACCTTATTAATGAGTATTTGGAAAGAGAGATGCAACAATTAGAAACGTATGCAAAAGGTTTAGAGAGAAATTTAATTGATCCAACTGAACAATTAGATCAGCTGTTTCGTTATACTTTAAAGGAGGTTTGGAACGACTAAGAAGAAGTCATTGAAAAAAGGTATGTTCTCACAAATACTTTTTTCGATGACTTCTTCTGAATTACGATTAAAAACACTTTGTTTTATTAGGCATTTTTCGTATAGTTTGTTGCGATTACCCACAGACGGAATACACCTCGCTTTCCGTAGGGGTCTCAGACTGTCTCGCTAATCCCCGTGGCGTCTACGTGTATTCCGGCTGCTCCATTTTTCCAACTAATTCTTTTCTCCTATTGAAAAAACAACAATCTTTTAAAAAACAACAATCTTTTAAAAAACAGCCTTCTATCAAAAAGTAATTGCGGCATCTTTTGCACGAGCAATTGCATTCGCTTTAATCTCTTCTGCTCTTTCTGGTGCTAAATCATGACCTTCCACAAATAAACCTTGGAAATCATTAATGCCGAAAAATGCCATTAGCGTCTTTAAATAACGGTGTGCCATTTCTTTATCCGCTGCTGGTCCATGAGAATAAATCCCACCACTTGCTTGAATATGAAGAACTTTCTTATCAGTAAGGAGTCCCTTTGGTCCTTGGGCTGTATATTCAAATGTCTTACCTGCAACAGCAACAGAATCTAAATAAGCTTTCATCACTGGAGGAAACAATAAATTCCATAGTGGCGTAACAAATATATATTTATCTGCTTTAACGAATTGTTCACTTAGCTCTGCCAAACGACTAACTTTTGTTTTTTCCTCATCAGAAAGCTGATCAAATCCACTTCCAGATTGTAGCTTTCCCCATCCTTGAAATACGTCTGCATCAATGGAAGGAATATACTCATTGTATAGATTAATATGAATAACCTCATCATTCGGATTAGACACTTCATATTGATCAATAAACGCTTTACCAACTGCCATTCCATATGATCTTGATTCATCAAATGGGTTTGCCGTAATATATAATACTTTTGCCATTTTATTCAGCTCCTTAGAAAAGTCTCTAGTCATCTTTTCTTTACTATAGTGCTGATCGAAACGATATTCAATGGAAGCAGCTATATATTACTAATATTGTCACATTTAAAATAACCGTTAAGGTAGAGAGATCTTTTCTCCCTAAAAACTATTCCTTAAAATATGGATTTAAATGGATAAGTACTTCGTTGATATTATCGTGTTTTTTCATAAGTTTCTTTTTTATTTGTCTAGATAAGTCATGACCTTCCTTAATCGTCTTGTCATAATCGATAGAAATGCGTAAATCGACTAATATATAATGTCCATGTTCTCTTGCACGAAGACGATCAATCCTTTTTACTTCAGAGAAGGAAGCAATCATTTCACGATATTCTGTTAAGATCTCTAAATCGATATTTCGCTCCAGTAATATATCGAAAGCTTCACTTACCATTTCCTTCGCAATTTTAAAAATTAAATAAGCAACGATAATAGTAGCTACTTTATCGCCATAGAGCAGTGCATTTATCGTTAAATTTTCTCCAAGTATAGACAGTAATACTCCTATTGCAGCGGCAATCGAGGCAACTATATCTGCCTTATGATCATAAGCAATTGCTTCAATGGCTTTACTACTTTGTTCATTAGCGATTTTCTTACTATAACGATACAATAGTACTTTTGAAACGTATGAAATAACAGCAACCCACATTGTAATCATACTTGGTGTTGTAATGGGATGGAAGAAACCAATTATAGCTTCATACACCAAATAGATGGCAACACCGAGTAGAATCATCCCGACTATTCCGGATACAATTATTTCAGCTTTTCCATGTCCATATGGATGTTCCTGATCAGCAGGTTTATTGGCAATCCGTATCACTACTAAAACAATGATAGAAGCAAAGACATCTGCAGCAGAGTGAATACCATCAGCAAAAACAGCATCACTATTCCCCATCCAGCCAACTATTAATTTTCCCAATGTTAATACAATATTACTAATTACACTAATCCATGCAACTCGTTTAGCTAGAGATTCTCTTGATCCCATTTTCATCAACCTCATTTATTATTTCCAATAATTTCTATATGTACAAAAAGTCAACCTAACTATCTTAGCAGAAAAGAAATCAGTGGGTATAGAGAAAAAAAGTTGGCTCTCTTCAAATTTTAAATTTACCAATCATTGCGTATTTATTCGATTATGCGTGCCAATAATAAATACGATATAAATCACTTAGTATTTTTCTTACAAACAGAGCATTTTTGCGAAAAGACAATTGTAAGCCTTCGAGAGGATGACTGCCTAACAATCCATTGTTTTTTAACTAAGTAATGTTGATTAAAGAAAAAATTCACTATTAGGATGGTTAAGATGACAACTATTTTTGAAGCATTAAAAGATTATTTACAATTAAATTTAGATATGGAGCCCAAAAATCCTCTTCATGTAGGCGAAGTAATGAGTTGCTGGACCTATCTTACTATTGTGGATGAAGCCAATATTTATATTCAGGTGGCGTTAAATACGACAACAGATGATGATGTTATCAAGTCACTAAAAGACAGTTATAAACAATGCGATGCACAAGGGCAAAGATTTCGAGACTTTCTTAAAGCAGAAGGAATTCCATTGCCACCAACTAGTGAACAACGACCACTTTCTAATTCACAGGCTGTACCACTTGGTGTTAAGATGACAGACGACGAAATAATGAATGGGTTAAGCATTAAAACCGTTGCATCCATTACTCACTGTGCCGCTTCTGTATCTCAATGTATACGAAATGATGTAGCTACTATGTTTACCCAATGTATGTTAGAAAAAATGAAATTCGGTGCAAGTATAAAGGATTTAATGAGAAAAAGAGGCTGGATTAAAGTTCCTCCTTATTACTATCCACCTGGTGCACCAATTGAAAACTCATAAGAGATTATAGAGAAAGGCAAAATTAAGGGCCCCAGCTTCTTTCTTTTTAGCAGGGGCACAGTGTGTATTAATGGCATTAGCTTATGGACATTCTTTGTTATATTTTTTTGAATGAAAACTATATTTAATAGCTATCTTTTTCCAATAGTAAAGCATCCATAATTTTATTTTTTCCCACTTATATACTTTTGCTTTTGTATGATGTAATTCTTCCCATGCAGAATCTAATTGGTTTGCCTCTAGTAATCTTTTGCTGTAATCTAATTTTAATTTTGATAAATAGACATCTATATAAGGAAGATTTTCTTTATGAAGGAGTCTCTCTAAGTAGTCAATAATTGAATATCGATTTAAAATACTCAAATCCATGCACACACTATTTTCTAAACCACGATAATAAATCGCAAAGCTTTCATTTTTATAAGCAATCGGATAATTCAAACCGATTCTCAGCCACATATCTTGATCTTCCCCAAGTGGTTCTCCTTCTTTAAACAAACCTATTTCTTTAAAAACTTCTTTTCGAACAGCAACCGCAGAGGATATAATAGGCAAATCCTTTAGTGTTCTTTCCACATAGTTAGTAAACACACCTTCCCAGTGCTCTGGTGTTTCATAAATAGTAGGAATGATCTTTTTTTTGCTTGGCAACTGAATCTCATAACTTGTTGCATAAGCACCACAATATGGATATTTGTTTTTTAAATCGATGATATTTTCTAGGAATCGCGGCTTCCATTCATCGTCTGCATCAATAAAAGTAATTAAATCTGCCGTTGCAACTCGAATGCCTTCATTTCTTGCTGCTGAAGCACCCTTATGTTCCATTCTTCGAACTGTAATTCGATTGTCTATCCATGCTTCGGCTTTTTCTACACTGCTATCTGTAGAACCATCGTCAACAATAATAATCTCAAAATCCTGAAATGTTTGGGATAGAATAGACATTATCGTTCTTTCAATATACTGTTCTTTATTATAAAGGGGGATTACTACTGAGACAGCAACCATCTTGCACCCTCCCAATTTTTCATTGCTAATGATTGTGCTTTTTTTATTGGCAGTTTAGGATACTGATATTGACCAGCTGCAATTTCCCTAAGAGCGTGCCATATACTTTCCTCCGCAAAGGAATTGGAGGAAATAATAAAATCATTGTTTGCCTGAATTTGTTTTGCCCATCCATCGCATTTGGGATGGTAAGAGAAAATGATAGTTGGTGTATTAGTGATATAGCCAAAAACAGCACTATGCAACCGCATACCAAGCAACCCTTTTAAAGAAGCAATAGTGCGAAGAATATTTAATGGGTTTTTATCATAAGAAAGATGTCTAATTGGTATATTCGTGTGTAGCTGCTCGATAACCTCTCGATGAATATCCTCATCTCCAAAAATAGGATGTCCATTAAAATCGATAAAAACCAATTCCTCAAATTCCTCTTCTTTTAACCCATTTAAAACATTTACTATTTTTTCAACCCTTGTTTTTTCTATACTTGTATCTCCACCAATATATCTTTCATAATGGCATAAGGAAATTCCTAGCCCCTTTCTCTTATGATTTCCTGAAAAATCTTCTCCAGATACTAGCGGTAAGAGGACTGCTAAATCAAACGTTAATTCTGCATTAATAGTAGAAGTGAGAGATCGAATTAATTCATAGCTTTCCTCATCCCTGCAACCGATATATTTAAATCTCTCAACAAGCTTCCTACATGTCTCCTTGGCAGCAGAATCTCTAAATGGGCCAAAAGATACCCCAATCGCCGCTGCTCCTTTTCCTCTATTTAAATCGATTAAATCACCATCTCTTGTCATTTTATCTGTTGAATGAAAAACAGATCCGCCACCAAATAAAATGATATCACTCCGGTAACACTGCCTGTACAATCGTAAAAGGTTTTCACTGCGCTCTTGTTCTTCTGAAACAAAAAGCGCTTCAATATCAGCATCTAATGGAAGAACAGGTTTTTGTGTACATGTCCCATAGATTTTCTCTCCAAAAAGAAATTTCCGGCTACCCCAAGAGGATACTAGGAGTAATGCATCATCTCCACTATTTAGTTCCCCGTAATAACCAGAAAGAAGAATCTTATTCATCTAAGTACGCCTCCTACCTCTCATGTCTCTTAATAGTATATGGACAATCCATTAAAAGGTGACCGCAAGCTAATAATTGGACAAATTGCTATGGTCCGATTTAAGGGGACAAGAATAGAATATATAGTAAACATTAGGGAAAGGACATGATGCTGATGACATTAAAGAAGAAGAGAAAGATACTTTTTATTACAAAAAACTGGGAAAATGGGATAGAAAGAAATACGTATTATTTATCAGAGGAATTAAAGAAATACGTTGATATAAGAATCTGGGAGGAAGACGGTAATATAAGTGAAATACTACAAATAATGAACTTTCAGCCTGACTTTATCCTAGTAAATGATTTACGTCCTACTCGATCACCACAAGTAACAGGACTAAAGGACTGCAATATTCCATTCGGAATAATTATGCATGATTTAAACTACCAGATGGACCAAAGAAGAGCCTTTATTAAAGAAAATAACGTAAAATACATTTTCACCCATTATAGAGACACATTTTTAGAATGGTATCCAGAATTTAAAGATAAAATGATATGGTTCCCTCATTATGTAAATATCGATATATTTAAAGACTTCAATCAGAAGAAAACGATTGATTATTTAATGATGGGTGCTGTACATCCTACTGTATATCCATTACGTCAAAAAATCCTCGATGAAATGAAAAGTCTACCTAATTTCACCTATCATGCACATCCTGGCTATTTTCACAAACAGTACGACGAGAAATCGTTTAAGGTAGCTAGTAGTTTCGCAAAAGAGCTTAATAAAGCAAAAATGTTTTTTACCTGTGATTCCATTTATCATTATCCTGTAATGAAATATTACGAGACTCTGGCTTGTAATACATTACTATTAGCCTCATGCACGAAAGAAATTAAGGATTTAGGTTTCATCCCCGGTGTCCATTTCATTGAAATAAATGAAGAGAACTTTATGCGGAAAGCAAAATATCACCTAACACATTATGATACATTAGGGAGACGAATAGCTTTAAACGGTTACAAAATGGTCCGAAAAAAGCATTCTGTACAAGTTCGTGCCAAACAGCTCCTCCATCATATCGAAGCGATTCTTTCTAAGGAAGGAGGAAACGAACTGTGAGGATTTTATATCTTGGTTATTTAGGAGCCAATAATATAGGAGACGAAGTTTGTTATGAAGCATTTGCTCAAGCATGCGAAAGATGGCTTAACGAAAATTACACTTTATTTTCCTATCCAATTAGCTCCTCTAAAACACTGAAAGAATTACATGCAGAGAAACCTTTTGATCTGGTCGTCTTAGGAGGGGGCTCTTTATTTCAAGGTAGTTTCTTTATTGATTTAGCCTTAGAAGCAATTGAAATGAAGCTTCCTCTTTATTGCTATGGAACAGGCATTGATTATATGACGGAAGAAACAATAGAATCTTTTAAAAGAGGAGATTTCCAGTTATCGTCTACTTCTTTTAATAATAAAGAGATAAATAAAGAAAAAATAAAAAAAGTGATTGAATACTCCACATTTGCAGGTCTTAGAGGTCCACTTACACACAAATATGTTAAAGCTTTAAATCCATCACCAGCAAGTAATTATCAGATAATCGGTGATGCTGGGATGCTTTTTACTCCTAAAAAAGATGATTATATTCAAAAAAAATACTTGCATGACACTAGCAAAAAAACAATTGCAGTCAATTGGGGTACAACTCAAAATATTTTATTTGGCTATGATGAAAATAAACTTAAAAAACAAATGATTAAAGCTTGTACAAAATTATTACAAAAGGGATATCAAATTGTGATTTTCCCAATGTGGGATATGGATATCCCTCATTGCAAAAGTTTGTATGATAACCTAAAAGAAAAAGGTAACGTCATTTTTATTCCAGAAGTATGCACAGCTTCACAAATTTATCACTTCTTATCACTTTGCCATTTTTCTTTAAACCTAAAGCTTCATGCAAACGTGCTTTCTGCATCTAGCGGTACTCCATTTATTCAATTAGCCTATCGCTCTAAAGGAGTGGACTTCGCAGCCTCCATCCACCAATTACCTTATACAATATTAACAAATACAAATACTCTGTCTGAAACAATTGAAAAGAAAGAATTTTATTTAACAAGCAAAAAGAATCGGAAAAAAATACGTTTAGCAAAAGAAAGAATCGTAGCTAGACATAAAAACTTTATAGCTTCATTGAAAAAATAAGAAAACAGGATATTCCCATGCTGGAATATCCTGTTTTCTTATTTATAGAGGGATGAATACCACTCTTTGATTTATTTTATTATAAATACCTAGCAATACTCACACTTTTTACACAGAAATAAAATAGAAGCTTTCTAACCTTTCTTTCATGTGTAGTGGATCGAACGAAAGGAATCGAATAGCTTCTATTTTTCTGTTATCTTATTTTTCATAATTACTTATCTGTTTTAAACAAAGCTCATACACATCTACTTCTTTATACAATTTATACCATTCTATTGTATAATATACAGTTTGATCAATGTCCCATTTTGGATACCAAGCTAAATTATGCTTTGCTTTATTTATATCCAAGCTAAGAAGCTTTGCCTCATGTTCAGTAGAGTGTGACGTATCTACTTCCCATGTACCATCCTTCCATTGCAGTACTATTTTTTCTACTAATTGTTGCACCGTCGTCACACTATCTGATTCTGGTCCAAAATTCCATCCCTCTGCATATTGTGTTTTTCCTTTATATAAATAAGCTCCTATTTTTAAATAACCAGAAAGCGGCTCTAAAACATGCTGCCATGGACGCACAGATTGAGGGGAACGCACCTTAATAGATTGACCCGATAATAAAGAGCGCACACAATCAGGAATAATTCGATTTTCCGACCAATCACCGCCACCTATTACATTCCCTGCTCGTACAGAAGCAATGAGCTTCCCATGCTTATTATAGGAGTCAATAGGAAAGAAAGAATGCTGATAAGAGGAGATCAATAATTCGCAGCATCCTTTACTTGAACTATACGGATCATACCCTCCCATTGGATCTGTCTCCCGATATCCCCATACCCATTCTTTATTTTCATAGCATTTATCACTTGTTACCATTATTCCCGCTTTAACAGATGGTGTTTTTCTTATCGCTTCTAACACATTCATTGTTCCCATTACATTCACTTCATACGTATATACAGGATCTCGATAGGACTGTTTAACTAATGGCTGTGCTGCTAAATGAAAGACAATCTCTGGCTGATATTGCTCAAAAACAGCTTGAAGCTTAACCGCATCACGAATATCCCCTCTTATGTCCTTCATTTTATTACTCAGCTCAGCCAATTCAAAAAGACACTTGTCACTAATCGGATCTAAAGAATAACCAATTACATCTGCACCTAGCTTCGCTAACCAAATAGCTAGCCAAGAACCTTTAAAACCTGTATGACCAGTTATAAGAACCTTTTTATTTTTGTATATGGTTTGCCAATCAGTTGTCATCGTTACACCTCCGCTCCCTTATTGAAAATGATAATAACTTTTATGCCAGGCAATTGTTTTCTTAATCCCCTCTTCTATAGAAACAGCAGGAGTCCACCCAAGAATTGTTTGAATCTTTGTTATATCCGGTATTGGTGCGTTCCTCTCATTATGCCTTTTTGGAATGGCGCCATAATGAGGAACTTGCTTCGTATCTAAATGCTGATAAATTAAATCAACAAAATATCTTAAAGGATGTGCTTCACCAGAAGCAATATTTAAAATCATATTACTGCTTCCTTCATTTGTGACTCCAAGGATTAAACCATCGACAATATTGCCAACATAGCTATAATCGCGATATTGATCACATGTCGTTAATTGTACCTCTTCACCGCGAAGTACTTTTTCAATAATATGAGAGAATAATTTATGGTTATCCTCCGCTTCTCCAAAAATATTAAATGCCCTTAAGGTGATGATCGGAATTTTATATTCTTGTGCTAATTGATGGGCAATAATTGTAGAGGCTGCTTTCGTACTTCCATATATATCTACTGGTTCTAATAGCATTTCTTCATGAATCTGTTCTTTTTTATCTCCATACTCCGAACTACTGCCAAGACAAATAATTTTTTGGCAATTTATATCCTTTGCAGCAAAGAGAAGATTCATGGTTCCTAATATATTAGTCTCAAAAGCAAGTAAATCATTTCTATTATTTGGATTCGTTCCATAAGCTGCTAGATGAAAAATATAGTCTGGTTGGAATTCATGGATAATACGGCAAATTTCGGGGCGATTTTGAATATTTGCCTCATATATTTTTAATTGAGGCAAATATTCTTGAACTCTCCATGGATTAGAATCTTTTCTAACAATTACAGCAATAGTCGCATTTTCTTTCACTAGCTGTTTAATAAGATGCGATCCAATAAACCCATAAGCACCTGTTACTAACACTTTTTTATTTTTCAATTTCATCGTATTCACCTCTTATAAAGAGGAGATAGAATAGGGATTTTTTGCTGAATAATCAGCAGGTACGTTCGCAAAAAATTCTGGATTATTAGAGAAACTATTTGAGAACTCTTTTAATTTCACTAAATAAGGATTATAGATATTTATTAATATTGGGTCTGAAATACTAACTTCTTCTTGCTTCCATAGATCAAATTCATTCTCATTAAGCATTAATAGACTACCAAAATGGAAGAACATCAATGGGTAATTGTCAATATATACCTTAGTCTCCCTCATGGTTACTTCTTGTTGCGTATTATTTAAGATAAGATTCCATGGCGCAGCATTAATTCCTGGGTTTTTGTTAACTTTTATATTTTCAAATAACTCTGGAATACGATCTAAATACAATTGATCTCCCCATGATTTCCGTTCATCATTATATATTTCAGAGCATTCTTCTAAGCATCTCTTTTTCCACCAATTTAGAATCTTTCTGCTGTTTTTTTCGTTTTTGAATCCGATAAACCCAGCCTGATACTGACCATGGAAATGTTCTAATAAGTCTGTTCCTCGTTGACGACATAGATAGACAGAGTATCTAGCGAAGTCATCTAACACAGAGATAGGGTTGGAGAAGAAATATATATCACTATCACAATAGAAAAGATGGTCAATATCGGAATGAGTGGCTAATAAGTGTTCCACTAATGTCGCTTTTATTGTCCAACAATATTCTTGCAGTGTTCGTTGTTGCTTTAACTCTTTTAATTGCTGTGTCTCAATTGTTTCTATTGGCACTAATGTTACATTTTTTAAATTTAAATTTGATAGGACATCGTTGGTTTCTTGGTCCATCGTACAAATCCATAAGTGAAAATTGTCTATCTGCTTAACCAATGAATCGTACATCGCTAATCCTTTAACTAAATATTCTTTACTAAAAATAGAAGTTAATAGTAAATAATTATTATGCGTAATCATTTTTCTTTTCAATTTAGTGTTATGATACTTTGTCTTTGCCTGAATAAAGTCATTTGTCGAAAGCGTTGCTCGAATAATTCCAGGATAACTATTCTGATACGACGTAATTAATTCCTCTAAATGATCAAGGTATGGAACATATATATAGTTCATAATTTCCTTTTGAATAGTTAATTGATGCATACTCCATAAATCATATTTATTACTATCATAAATAGTTAAACAAGAAAAATGGTAAGCAACTAGCGGGTCATTATTTATGAAAACTTTATCTCCTTGTAGAGAAATTTTAAAATCATTATTGTAAACAATATTCCATGGTGCAGCATTAACCCCTAAATTAGTAGATATTCGAACATTATCATACATAATTGGAAGCTGATCTAGATACTTTTGGTCACCAAATCGGCCATTGTTTTCCACTACACTACACCATTCAAGGCATCTATCCTTCCACCATTGAACAGCTGCCAATCCTGTCTCATCTTTTCTAAATCCGACAATACCTGCCTGATACTTCCCGTACTTTTGCTCTACCCAGTCTAAATCTCTTTGTGGAGTCAAGTAGATGGAAGCAGAGCCCCATTCATTAAAAATACTTTCAGGATTAGAGAAGAAATACATATCCCCATCACAATATAAAACTTGCTCAATATCATTATTTTTAAGAATGTATTCAATTAAAAAAGATTTTAATGTCCAACAATATTCATTTATCATTCTTTCTTGTTTAACAGCTCTTAATTGATCATTCTCTATTTCTTCTACTCTAATAAGATGCATATTTTTTAGATTTTTTTCATTCAAAAACTTGTACGTAATAGCATCCGTACAACAAACCCATAAATTGAAATTCTCACTATTTTTAACTAGTGATTGATAAACCGCCATAATCTTCATACAATATTCTTTACCTGCAATTACACAAAAATTTTGATTGGTGGATGAAATCGGCTCTGTTACAGACGTTTTTCTTACCTCATTTATTTTAGCTGATGCTCGTTTTACTTTTTCCTGTGTGACTGCTTCCTGTCTTGCCTTTTCTTGTGCGGCTGCTTTCTGTCTTGCCTTTTCTTGCGCGGCTGCTTTCTGTCTTGCCTTTTCTTGTGCGGCTGCTTCCTGTCTTGCCTTTTCTTGCGCGGCTGCTTTCTGTCTTGCCTTTTCTCGTGCGGCTGCTTCCTGTCTTGCCTTTTCTTGCGCGGCTGCTTTCTGTCTTGCCTTTTCTTGTGCGGCTGCTTTCTGTCTTGCCTTTTCTTGTGCGGCTGCTTCCTGTCTTGCCTTTTCTTGTGCGGCTGCTTCCTGTCTTGCCTTTTCTTGTGCGGCTGCTTCCTGTCTTGCCTTTTCTTGCGCGGCTGCTTCCTGTCTTGCCTTTTCTTGCGCGGCTGCTTCCTGTCTTGCCTTTTCTTGCGCGGCTGCTTCCTGTCTTGCCTTTTCTTGTGCGGCTGCTTTCTGTCTTGCCTTTTCTTGCGCGGCTGCTTCCTGTCTTGCCTTTTCTTGTGCGGCTGCTTCATCATTGTTTGAAATACCGTTAATTGTGCTTGGATTAGTTTCATTAATCAATTGATTTTGTATAACATTACTCTCTTGTGATGGTGTATCATCTTGTGGAGATGGTAAAGCAAGCATTTTATTATTTTTGTTTTTAGCTCCATTTAAAACTTCAACAAAATTATCTACATGGAATTTTACTGAAACCCCTTTAGAGAATAGTTGAATATTTATAGTAGCAGACTTATCTTCCTTTTCGTTACTGGACAATGCTTTCAAAAAGTCGTTTATGATATTCTTTTTTAGCCATTTCATGGCAGTCCTCTCTCTCCCCTGTCTCTTTATTTTTGTTTCCATATCTTTCTAGCATCTTCTAAATCCTTAGGCGTATCAATAGATATCCATGTTCCTTCATGTAAATAGACAGCCAATTCTCTTTTGTTAATTAGCTTTCTCAAAGGTTCTTCCTCTAACACACAATCTGGCTGCGCAGATAAATAGTGAAAGAATTCCTTATTACAAACAAAAAATCCGCCATTGATCAAGTTATCTAAAATTGGCTTTTCTGTAAAGCTAGTAGCAATTCCATCCTTTATATCAAGTACTCCATATTGATTATTTTTTTGAATACCTGTAAGTGTAACTGTTTTTCCTTTTTCTTTATGAAAGGCAATGAGTGCATCTAAATCAATATCAGATAAACCATCTCCATATGTTAATAGAAAGATATCATCCTGTATAAATTCTTCCAACTGTTTAATTCTCGCTCCTGTCATCGTATCTATGCCTGTATCAATACATGTGATTTTCCAAGGCTCTGTTTTTTCGAGAATGTCATATTGATTCTTTTCTAAATCTATTTTTAAATCATTTTTTTTCCAAGCTAAATTTACAAAATAGTCCTTTATTTGCTCACCCTTATATCCCAATGGCAAAATAAAATCCTGATGTCCATACTCACTATAATGCTTCATGATATGCCATAATATCGGTTTTCCATTAACATCAGCTAAGGCTTTCGGTAAGTTCTCTGTCAAGCCTCTCATTCTCATTCCTTTGCCCCCACATAAAATGACAACTTTCATGCTTTCACCTCTTCTCTTAGTATTTTCATGCCATTATATGTACAGGCCACTAATTATGCATAGGTTGTTTCATTAAGTTTTACAAGATATAGGCATAATTTCTGAGAGAGTGGGAAAAAACTTTTTTTCCCATTACTTTTTTCATATGGAATAAAGTTATTATTACTCCTTACAGGAAGCAAGCCCTGGTTTAAATTAAAGCGATTTCAATCGAATAGTAAACAAGCATTATTGTTTGTTAGATTGGCTAAATAAACATATATCTATTATCACAGTAGTAGTTGGTACTAAAGAACAACAGGATTAGAAATATTCCAAAAATCAACTTCACAAAAAATACCGCCCTACATGTAGGACAGTATAAACTAACATTTTTTTGGCTAAAGATTGATTTTCCCTTTCTTCTTTTATCTTTCAACTGCAGTTTTACCTGAATTTTATTTCAACTTTTCTCTTTATAAAAAATGCTATGAGGCTGTTTCTCCCCATAGCATTTTTTCTTATCCTATTTTTATTTCGTTGCCTTCAACTACTACTTTTTCATTTTCGCCTAGGTTTGTAAATACCATTGGAGTAATAATAGACGGAACCTTTGACTTAATTGCATCAAAATCGATTTCCATTAATTTTTGTCCTTGTTTCACTTTGTCTCCGTCCTTTACAAAAGTAGTAAATCCTTCCCCTTTTAAAGTAACGGTATCTAATCCAACATGGATTAAGATTTCTTTGCCATTATTGTCTGTCATGCTTAATGCATGTTTTGTAGGGAATACATTCATAATTTGTCCATCAGCAGGAGCAACTAAAACACCATTAATTGGATCTACTGCTATACCATCCCCCATCATTTTTTGTGAAAAAACAGGATCAGGAACTTCACTAATATTTAGTAACTTTCCTTCTAAAGGCTGAATATAATTTTGACTAGGCGTTTTATCTTCTTTATTTTTTTTAAATAGATTTTTAAACAAGCTGATTCCCTCCAATTAAAGATTCTCTCAATCTAGTTTAACGCAATAACAAAAATTTTCCCATAAATCTGATTAATGATATTTCCTGCGAGAACCTCCATTCGCAGGAAATAATTCTTACTTCATATAATAAACAATGGATTCATATGGTCTTAACTTAATACTCTCTCCATATGAAGCAGAATCTGGATAGTTAGAAAGAAGAGTTGTACTTGTTAATCCTGTAGTATCAACATGCTTCGGTACAGTAAATACCGCTTCTTCCTCGTAAAAATTATTTATTACGAATAGCTTTTCTTTATCTGTACTACGTAGGTAAGCAAATATTTTATCATCATCAGGAGCAAGTAACTCATAATCTCCAACTGTCACAATATCGTATTCTTTACGAAGGTTAATTAACTTTTGATAGTGATAGAAAACAGAGTCCTTATCCTTTAATGCATTTTCTGCATTCAGCTCTTTATAATTTCTCGCTGTTTCTATCCATGGTGTTCCCTCCGTAAATCCAGCATTTTTCTCTCC
The DNA here is from genome assembly GCF_950097965.1 of Bacillus sp. T2.9-1. Classification (NCBI taxonomy): domain Bacteria; kingdom Bacillati; phylum Bacillota; class Bacilli; order Caryophanales; family Bacillaceae; genus Bacillus; species Bacillus sp. T2.9-1. The sequence goes on along the minus strand of NZ_CATNHG010000079.1, from coordinate 29,044 downwards.
ATTCCATTGAACAGGTGTACGAGAATTATCACGGGATTTTCTACGTAGGACTTCTAAGATTTCTGCTTCTGGCTTACCACTTGCTTTCAATATATTATACATATTTAAAGATTCCACATCACGGTATTGGTCAATAGATGTAAATTTAGGATCGGTCATCCCAAATTCTTCTCCTTGATATATATATGGAGTGCCCTGCATCATATGAATCGTGGTCGCAAGCATCTTCGCAGATTCCTTATGATATTTCCCATCATTTCCATAACGAGATACAATCCGCGGCTGATCATGGTTACACCAAAATAGGGCATTCCAGCCTCCACCTTCATGCATCCCTACTTGCCAGTTAGATAGAATTTGTTTTAAAGCATGAAAATCCATTTCCCCAATTTCCCACTTTTCTCCGTTTGGATAATCTACCTTTAAATGGTGAAAATTAAAGGTCATGCTTAATTCATTACGTTCTGGCATTGTATATTTAATACAATGCTCTAATGTTGTGGAAGACATCTCCCCAACTGTCATACTGTCATATTTTGAAAAAACAGCTTGATTCATTTCATGGATAAATTCATGCACACGTGGACCATCTGTATAAAACTTTCTTCCATCACCAGGTGCTACTGAACCATCATCATCTGGAAAATCCTGATTTTTTGAAATTAAGTTAATAACATCTAGACGGAAGCCATCTACTCCCTTTTCAAACCAGAATTTCATCATTTTGTAAACTTCATGGCGTAGCTGTTCATTCTCCCAATTTAAATCAGCTTGGGTTACATCAAAGAGATGTAAGTAATATTGATCTGTCTTTTCATCATATTGCCACGCATTCCCACCAAATTTTGACTGCCAGTTTGTTGGCTCCTTTCCATCTTCTTTTCCATCTTTCCAAATATAAAAATCACGATAAGGATTATCCTTAGAAGAGGCGGCCTGTTTAAACCACTCATGCTCTGTGGAGGTATGGTTAACGACAATATCCATAATTATTTTTATCCCTTTTTGATGAGCTTCATTTAATAGCTGATCAAAGTCATCCATATTTCCATATTCATGATGAATGGCATAGTAATCACTAATATCATAGCCATTATCTTTTTGTGGGGAAGCATAAATAGGTGTTAGCCACAGGACATCTACCCCTAATTCCTTTAAATAATCTAGTCTTTTTATTATTCCTTGAATATCTCCTACTCCATTTCCAGTTGTATCTTGAAAACTCTTCGGATAAATTTGATATACTACTGCCTTTTGCCACCATGCTTGTTCCATCTATTACACCACCGATGTGAGAATTATGTCCTTTTCCTTTATCTCAAAAAACGTAATGATTTTAGGAGGCCACTGAAAAAGTGAATTACCTGGTGAATCGGTAGTTACCAAACCTTTCTAACTTAGTGTAGGTTTTTGTTTTCCGAGGCTTACCGCTCGCTTTCCACGGGGCGAGCGCCGAGCCGCTTCACAGCTCACGCTCCTGCAGGGTCTCGGACTTTCTCGCATCTCCCGTAGGAGTCGAGCGGACGCCTCTCCAAACCAACTTATTATTCGCTTTCAAATAAATAAAACCTCATTTTATTTGGAGAACTAGACTTTTTCAGTGCCCTCGATTTTAGTATCTGTGTTTTTTTCCATTAAATTTATTAGAATAAGTTCAAATACCTTATGCTCATCTGCACACAAACCGGTCGACATCATAATGAATATCAACTTTCTTTGATTTAGTACTCTACGCAACACCATAAGAACGAATTTTTTATGTTTTCCTTCCCTTCCATCATAACATGTATATACAAGTTGTCAACTAATTTAGTAATACGTTTTCAAAACATCCTTTTATGAAAAAGATATTGTATATAAACTTGTACGTATAATAAATAAGAAGGATTATACTTGCCACATCATTTTTCACTATTTCCTTGCTAAACTCTATGTTTTCTTTTTCTTGTGCCTCTCACCCGACTTTCCCCCCTTTATCAAAGAAAACATTGGTCTTTTAAGCCTATTTTTGATACGATATCTCTATGATTTTTATTGTACGTATAAGTTAACATCGTTAACTACAATGGAAAGCGGTGAAACAGTGGCACAAACAACAAAATACAATATGGTGAAAGAAAAAATTACGGACTGGATCACTAGCGGTAAAGTGCAGCCCGGAGAAAAAATATACTCAGAAAATGAGTTGGGGAAAATGTTTGGGGTAAGTCGACATACGATTCGTCAAGCATTAGGCGATTTAGTACAGGAGGGCTGGCTGTACAGAGAACAGGGTGCTGGTACTTTTGTTTCCCATCAGCAGATTCCTTCTACACAAATGGCATTATCCCAATCTCAGCTTCCATTAAAGAAAACGAAAAATATTGGTGTCATTACAACATATATATCAGACTATATTTTCCCATCCATTATTAAAGGAATTGAATCTTATTTAACAGATCATGGATATTCACTCACTTTCGCTTGTACGGACAATGATATAAAAAAAGAAAAACAATGTCTTCAGACAATGTTAAACAGAAACATTGACGGTTTAATTATTGAACCGACTAAAACAAATGTCTTCAATCCAAACATGAAGTTTTATTTAGAGTTAGAGCAAAATAAAATCCCTTATTTAATGATTAACCAATTTTATCCACAGCTCTCTCCCCCTCATTTAGTGGTGGATGACGAATATGGTGGATTTATTTCGACAGAGCATTTAATAAAGCTTGGGCATAAAAAAATCATTGGATTATTTAAATCCGATGATTTGCAAGGAATTAATAGAATGAAAGGATTCATACAAGCATATAAAGCTTATTCGATTCCGTTCTTCCCAGAAATGCTGATTAATTATTCTACCGAAAATCAAGTTAAATTTCCCATGGAGCGATTGGCAGAGACTTTCAAAACAGATAATAGACCGACCGCTATTATTTGCTATAATGATCAACTTGCCATCCAAGTAATCCAGTATCTTCGCTCCTTACATTTATCCATTCCAGATGATATCTCCATCATTGGCTATGATGATTCATTCTTAGCCGAAGCCTCTGAGGTTAAATTAACTTCTGTATCCCACCCAAAAATGGATATGGGCTTAGATGCAGCAAAATGGATTGTCAATGCAGTGGAAGAGAAAGGAACTTTACCATTGTCCTATGCGTATAAGCCTAACTTGGTATTAAGAAATTCCACAGGACCTTATCCAAAGACATTATAGAAGTTCATTTGCTCCACATATTAGGAAAGAACATGTATACTATAAATAGATTTATACTTAGGAGTGAGCCGTTTTGAAGGATGAATTAGCTTATATAGGTAACAAAATCATAAAAAACAAGAACATCCTTGCTGAAAATACAAATACATTGCTATCTCAATTTTTACAGCAAACCTCTGATTTATCCTTACCTTATCTAAAAGAAGATATGCATAAATGGAATGCGAAACTCTTTTTCATTTTAGCTGAATCATTAAAGGATAATAAAGATACAGATGAAATACAGCAATGGTCGGAAAAAACTGCAGAAGCATTTGTAAGGAATCATATTCCTTTACAATCCGCCCTTCGCTCCCTATCCATTTATCGAAATGTTATTTGGGACGTATTTACAGAAGAATTGGAGCAGAAGTCTTTTGCACCAATTACTATGTTGGATGTAGGAAAGATCATTGATCCGATTCTCGATGAAATAAGTGCTTATATTGGGCATATTTATGAAGAACATAATACAAAGATAATGAAGCTTGCCTATAATGCATTAGAAGAACTGTCTGTACCAGTTGTTCCAATCGCGAAAGAAACAGCGATTATCCCACTTATCGGCGAAATAGATACACAACGTTCGCAATTAATTTTAGAGGTAGCATTACAAGAATCTGCCAATTTAAAAATCGAATATCTCATTTTAGATATCTCTGGCGTACCAATTGTCGATACAATGGTTGCAGATAATTTATTTAAAGTAGTGCACGCTTTGGATTTGATTGGAGTTAAATCCATTGTCTCTGGAATTAGACCTGAAATTGCTCAAACGATTATTTCTTTAGGAATCGACTTTAGCAAGATTACCACGTGTGCAAATTTACATACTGCTTTAGCTAGTATTGGGTTGAAGAGAGTAATAGAATAAGAAAAAGAGGATGTCTTAAAGTGTTATTGTAATAAATAACTCTGCTAAGACATCCTTTTTTTATGCTGTATAACGCTCTTTTTCAATTTCTTTTAATGATTTTCCTTACTTGGAAGCCAAATGTTATTATTATAAAATCTCTTTAAACATAGAAATGACTTCTTCCTTTGTAGGTTGGAATGGATTTCCTGGAGCGCATGCATCTACTAATGCAAAATTCGCTAATTTATCCAAATCAACCTCATCTACACCTAATTCTGATAATTTTGCTGGAATTCCTACTGTTTGGCAAAGCTTTATTATGGCAGCAATTACTTCCTCAGCACACTGGCTATCCGTTTTTCCTTCAATAGAAATACCAATCGCTTTAGCTATTGCAGGAAATTTATGAGGATCCCGTCTAGCATTTTCTCTTTCCACGATAGGTAAGAGCATAGCATTGCATACACCATGTGGTAAATCATATACGCCCCCTAATTGATGTGCCATTGCATGAACAAATCCTAAACCTGCATTATTAAATGCCACACCAGCTAAGAACATAACATATACCATCTGTTCACGGGCTTCTATATCATGTCCATCCTTAACTGCACGCGGTAAATAAGTGAATATCTTCTCTACTGCAGCTAAAGCGGTAGCATCGGTTACTGCATATGCTCCCGGAGTAACAATTGCTTCTATCGCATGTGTTAAAGCATCTATTCCTGTTGCAGCTGTTAATGCAGCAGGCTTATCCACCATTAGCACAGGATCGTTCACAGATATTGTTACAAGGCAATTTTTATCCACCATCACCATTTTGACTTGTCGTTCCTCATCTGTAATGACATAGTTAATGGTGAATTCACTGGATGTTCCAGCAGTTGTGTTTATCGCTACAATTGGTACTGATTTTTTTGAAGTTTTTCCTACACCTTCGTACTCCCTAATATCTCCACCATTCGTTACATAAAGTCCAATTGCTTTTGCTGTGTCTTGAGGAGATCCTCCACCAACAGATACAATAAAATCACATTCATTTTCTTTGTATGCTTCTACTCCTTTATATACATTTGCTGTTGTCGGATTAGGTTTTACTTCTGCATAAACAACATACTCTATCTCTGTTTCGTCGAGTACTTTTTTTACTTTTGCCACAATCCCGCTTTTATTTAGGAAAGCATCGGTTACCAATAGTGCTCTTTTTACGCCTAATTCTTCTATTTGTGGTCCTACTTCCTGTAGACAACCTCTTCCCATTAAATTCGTACTTGGAACATAGTTTTTACACTTGACTATATTTAAAGACATAGATAACCATCATGAGAAAGTAGCTTTATTTAAGGGGCTAACTTAGAGATTGTTCTTCTTTACATATTTTTCCATTTAGTTTTATCCCGCCTTCTATCGACCTTATTTCCCCAGCATATCAAGTGTTTCTTCTACTCCTACAGCATAATCTTCAAATATACCATTTTTAATTTTTAGCATTGTTGGGGTGCCAGTAATTTCAATTTCCTTCGCGGTTTCTGGCGCTTCATTGCCGTAGGCTGTATTATGTGTGGCAATAATTTGATTATCCTCATTTGCAACAACCCCCCAGGCAATATTTTTATCATTTTGGAAGTCCTCTATATTTATTCCATCATTCCAAACTTCTTTTCCGTCCACTATTTTACCTATTATTTTGTCATACTCTTTATGGTGGGCTTCCCAGTCATACCAGATAGATTCATTCTTTTCTTCCTGCATATCGACAATATAAATTGGAACGTCTCCACTGTTGCTAAACTCAATAACATCCTCTTCAATTTGCTTACAATATGAACAGGTTGCTTGCCAAAAATAAACGATATATTCCTCATCTTGCTGATTGAATGTAGAGGATGCTTCTATTTTCGTTAAATCCTCAATAGCATTAATACGATTACTGTTTAACAACCAGATAGCTGCAAAACAAACAATCAAGATTACCGCAATCACTATGAAAATAATCATTGGTCTATTTTTTTTCTTCATTTATAAATCTCCTTCACTACAATAAGTAATACCTATATTCTATCTAAAAAGCCACCCCAATAAATCATCAAACCAGCCACAATTTCAACATAATTGTGAACAAGTCTTCTCCATTGATGGCTTTATTCTAATTGCAACGAAAATGTTAGCAGCAAATTCACTATATTCGTATTATTCATTCCTTCTATGATAAAATCAGAATATCTTGAAAAGGAGTTGAATACCGTGAAAGAAAATATAATAAATCGCTTTATATCATATGCTGTTGTTGATACACAATCGAATGAGAACAACGCAGAATGTCCTTCTACTCCAGGACAGTTAACACTAGCTAATTTATTAGTAGAAGAACTTAAAGAAATTGGATTAGATGAAGTAACTATTGATGAAAATGGCTATGTGATGGCTACTTTGCTAGCAAATACGAATAAAAAAGTTCCAACCATTGGTTTTCTTGCTCACTTAGATACTGCTACTGATTTCACAGGAAAAAATGTACGTCCACAAAGAGTAGAAAATTATGATGGGCAAGATATTATATTAAATGAAGCTTTACATATCGCTTTATCTCCAAACGATTTCCCTGAACTAAAGAATTATGTGGGGCATACTTTACTTACGACAGATGGAACTACCTTACTTGGTGCAGACAATAAGGCTGGTATTGCTGAAATTGTCACTGCCCTAATTTACCTAAAGGAAAATCCCGACATTAAACACGGAAAAATCAGAGTTGCTTTTACCCCGGATGAAGAAATTGGCAGAGGTCCTCATAAATTTAATGTAGAAGCCTTTGATGCTGATTTTGCTTACACAGTTGACGGTGGCCCCTTAGGCGAATTGCAGTACGAAAGCTTTAATGCTGCTGGAGCCAAGATTACAATAAGTGGAACAAATGTGCATCCAGGTACAGCAAAAGGGAAAATGGTTAATAGTATAAAAATTGCAATGGAATTACAAAGTCGCCTGCCAGCAAGTGAGGCACCTGAATTTACAGAAGGATACGAGGGCTTTTATCATCTACTGTCCTTTGAAGGAGATGTTGAAAAGACAAATCTCCATTATATTATCCGTGATTTTGATCGTAATTCTTTTGAAGAAAGAAAAAATGTTCTACAAGAAATTGTGGTCGAATTAAATCAAAAATATGGCGATAATACGATAAAGTTAGACTTAAAGGACCAATACTACAATATGCGCGAAAAAATAGAACCAGTAAAAGAAATTGTTGATGTTGCCTACAAAGCAATGGACAATCTCGGTATTAGCCCTATTGTCCAACCAATTCGTGGTGGAACTGACGGCTCCCAGCTCTCTTATATGGGACTACCGACCCCAAATATATTTACAGGTGGCGAAAATTTCCACGGCAAATATGAATATGTATCTGTTGACAACATGATAAAAGCGACAAATGTCATTGTAGAAATTGCTCGCTTATTTGAAGAACGAGGAGAGTAATAGGGAGAAGGCTATATGCCTTCTCTTTATAGTTTGCTAGATAATTTTTTAATAGTCACCCATTTCGCACCAGATGTTTATTTCGGATTTCGAATTAAATTTTGTACTTTTAATAGTTTAGTATATAATGATTCAGTGCCAAAATCCCTATATTCCATGGATTTAGGGTTGAAAGAAAAGATTAGAGGAGTTTTGCAATGAATACAATCAGTAAAATGCAAGAAGAAGTTACACAAAATACAGAGTTACATCACTTTATTTTAGAATCCTTTGGACTTCAATCCAAGAAAAAGAGAGTGCGCAAAAAACTGTTTAAACAAGTAATCTCTCAAGAAAAAATCCTAAAAAAAGTAGTGAAAGAATTTAAACTAGCAGGTCAAGAGCAGTCAATTCCAACTGCCAAACAGGAAGAAAGCAATATATCCTTTAATAGCCTGCCAATAACTACTTTATTAAAAATCGGAAAAGAATTTTTTAAAGAGGAAGAAAGTGTTCGTTTTTACTATAATAAAAACAAAGAACCTTTCTATAAAAATAAAGAAATGTTAGTTACTTGTATTTCCACAAATTTTGCAGATGCACCTGCTGAAATTCAAAAAGAAATCATCAATAAATTATAATTCTTTACATTTCATGATTCATTTTTTAATAGCCACTTCCTCTCATCCTCCTAAATTATGAAGTGGCTACTATTTTTTATTCCCTCTTTCCCCATGCAATAGTGCTACCGCTTTTAATTTTCTTGTTCCATATCTCACACTCTGCTATAATTTTCATGTGTATATTATTGCACTTATATTAGACTAGAAAGAGGAGGAATACATATGATTAAAGTTGCACCCTCCATTCTCTCCGCTAATTTTGCGAAGCTAGGAGAAGAAGTAAAAGACGTTGAGCTAGGTGGAGCAGATTATATCCATGTAGATGTCATGGATGGACATTTTGTACCTAATATTACGATTGGCCCACTTATTGTAGAAGCAATCCGTCCAGTTACAACTTTACCTTTAGATGTTCATTTAATGATTGAAAATCCTGATTCTTATATACCACAATTTGCAAAAGCTGGTGCTGATATCATCACAGTACATGTTGAGGCATGTCGCCACCTGCACCGTACTATTCAATTGATTAAAGAAAATGGGGTTAAATCAGGCGTAGTATTAAATCCAAGTACTCCTGTAGATACAATCAAACATATCATCGAAGATATTGACATGGTTCTATTAATGACCGTTAATCCTGGTTTCGGTGGACAAGCATTCATCCATAATGTACTTCCAAAAATTAGAGAAGTTCGTCAATTGGCTGATCAACTAAATCCGGCACTTGATATTGAAGTGGACGGTGGTATTAATGCCGAAACGGCAGTATTAGTGAAAGAAGCAGGGGCAAATGTTCTTGTTGCTGGATCATTTATTTATAATAATCCAAATCGTGAAGAAGCAATTAAGGCTGTACGTGGATAAATAACATGAATTTATCATCGTGGGCGTTTTCCTTTCCCTCACTGATGATAAGTTGTTAATTGAATTTTTTAGTCAGTAAGACAGTTCATTAGTGGAGACTTCCGAATTAATTGATAACAAGAGGCTGGGACAAAAGTAAATAGCCACTATCACAGCTTTTATAAACCAATAAAAAAACCTGAACAAGCATATGGAACTATGATTGTTCAGGTTTTTCTATAGCAGGAATCTTCTTTCCTTTTTATCTTTCGCCTTTCTCCTCAAAGTGAATCTATCACTTAATCTTGCGAACACTACCTCGCACTTGATAATTGCAATCATCAATTTTTAGATTATTTGACTATTTCTCCTTTCCATTCACTCACAAATCGTATCAAATACTAGTAATCCTTCCTCAATTATTATATTAGAAATGCTTATTCTATTCTAAAAATAGAGATTATTAAGACTTTAATAGTATATCCTCCTTATATTTACCTATATTAAAGCAGAAATAAAAATTTTTTTGACAAATCTAGCACCTTTTCAGTATTATATTAAAATAATAGAGGAGGTTTCATGATGTCAGAACTAAATAAACAGAAAATTGTGGACAGTGTTCCCCAAAAGGGATTTTTTGGGCACCCTAAAGGATTATTCACTCTTTTCTTCACAGAATTTTGGGAGAGGTTTTCTTACTATGGAATGAGAGCCATCCTAGTTTATTATATGTATTACGAAGTTTCTAAAGGCGGATTAGGTATCTCTGAAGGAACAGCAATAGCTATTGTTTCCATTTACGGTTCCCTTGTTTATATGTCGGGTATAATCGGCGGATGGTTTGCTGATAGAATTTTTGGTACGTCTATGGCCGTTTTCTATGGTGGTATTTTCATCATGCTTGGTCATATTGTTTTAGCCGTTCCAGGAAGTATTACCATGTTCTTTATTTCGATGGTCTTAATTGTTATCGGAACAGGTTTATTAAAACCCAATGTATCAAGTATTGTTGGGGAAATGTATAGTCCAGAGGATGCTCGACGTGACGCCGGATTTAGTATTTTCTACATGGGAATAAATCTTGGTGGATTCCTAGCACCGATTATTGTCGGAGAGATTGGAATGAATTATAGCTTCCATCTTGGTTTCGGACTTGCTGCAGTAGGGATGTTATTAGGTTTAATTGTATTTATGATGACTAAAAAGAAAAACCTAGGTCTTGCTGGTACAGTAGTGCCAAATCCTTTGTCAAAAGAGGAAAAGAAAAAAGTTTATTCTTCCATCGGAATTGGTGTAGTTGTCCTTGCCATTATTCTTGCTATTACTATTTCTTTAGGAATATTAACATTTGATTCTTTCATCACAATTGTTGGAATTCTTGGTTTCTTAATTCCCGCTATCTATTTCACTGTTATGTATCGCAGTCCCAAGACAGATCGTGATGAGCGTTCCAGATTAATTGCATATATTCCGTTATTCTTAGCTGCAGTTATGTTTTGGGCTATCCAAGAACAAGGCTCCACTATTCTAGCTACCTATGCAGATAAACGAACACAATTAGAGTTTGCTGGATTAAGTCTTTCACCGACAATTTTCCAATCCATCAATCCGTTGTTTATCATCATTTTTGCTCCAATATTTGCATGGATTTGGATGAAGCTTGGTAATCGACAGCCTTCTGTTTCTAAGAAATTTTCGATTGCTTTATTATTTGCAGGTTTATCCTTTATCATTATGATGTTACCTGCCTATATTGGTGGAGAAAATACACTAGTAAGTCCATTATGGTTAGTATTAAGCTATTTCCTTGTAGTTGTTGGAGAGCTATGTATATCTCCAGTAGGACTATCCGCAACTACAAAGCTTGCGCCTAAAGCCTTCTCTGCACAAACAATGAGCTTATGGTTTTTATCTAGTGCAGCTGCTCAAGCACTTAATGCACAAATCGCACCATTATTTACAAAAATATCGGAAGTTGCCTATTTCGGTATTTTAGGCGGAATAGCAATCCTCTTAAGTATTATCCTTTTCTTGTTATCACCAATGATTCAGAGCAAGATGAAGGGAATAAAATAACATATAAAGACAAGTGGGGGTTTATCCTCCACTTTTTTTTACCTCTGCTTTCCATATACACTAAACGTGGAGTGGTAATGCTCTGTTAACTCTCTATTTCTACTTTATGTCCTCCTATTGAAATTCCATCTACATTTTTTGAACTTACTAGACTTCTTTGAAGTAATTTTAAGGCACGATGCTGTGTTGTCTTCACCTTGCTTTCAGACCATCCTAAATTTAATGCTGTTTCTACAATACTCATGTCTTTTAAATATCTACAATAGATTACCTTTTTTTGATCTACCGTACAGCATTTTAGTAAATGATTCAGCCAATCCAGTTGTTCTTTATATAGTGCCATTTCCTCAGGAAGTGCCTGTTCATCTTTTATATGAATGGGAATTTCACAATCAAAGGAATAAGAATTTTTTTGCTTTCGAAAATGATCGATAGCGATATTTTTTGCAATTGTATATAACCAAGTTCTTTCACTACTTTCTCCTTTAAAGGAGCATTTTGTTTTAAGAACTCTGATAAAAACTTCCTGAACTAAATCCTCCGCCTCCTCTTTTTTTACTCCTAAATATATTAAAAAATGAATTAACTCTTGATTATATTGTCTATAGAGCTCATCAATCGAACCCATTTCTCCCACTCCCAACAAAACCAGTGAATCCATGGAAAGATAGCAAATTAAAAAATCTTCATTTAAATTAATGAGAGCAATAATAATTTAATGCATACAATTTATTTCTTCATTTAACTTCCTCATTAAGTTGTTACTATCTCGATAGTGTTTATTCATTAGATTTGTTACAAAATAGTTTCCAAATCAACTTTTGTAACATTAATGAAATATATTATACATCTTATCGTAATAAAAGTCCCATATTTTTCATTAAATTTCTGCTATTTTTCTATTTCTTTTTAGCTCTCTTCCATCAAACCGTTGCGTCTACTATTATTTTGTTAGGAAAACTCAAAAGATTCATAGTCTTTTATAGGAGAAGCAAAGCATTAATGCTTTGCTTGTTTGAAATTTTGAATGCTTATATCAGACTGAAGGAGCGTGTTTCTGATTGTTTTTACGATAGATAAGCCCTCGTTTGAATCTCCGTGAATACAAATTGTATCTGCTTGAATCGGTACCTCTTCTTCTTGAACTGAGACAACCTTTTTCTCCTTGACCATATGAAGTATTTGCTTTGCTGCATAATTTGGATCATGTATAAGCGCTTGTTCCTGTGTACGTGGAGTTAAGCTACCATCTGACTGATAGGTGCGGTCTGCAAATACCTCATTGGCAACATTTAAGCCATATCGCTTACCTGCCCTGATTATTTCACTATTCGCTAATCCAAAAAGGATATATTCAGGATTCACCTTATAAACCGCTTTAGCAATAGCCTCTGCAAAGTGGATATCCTTTGCTGCCATATTGTATAATGCACCATGGGGTTTTACGTGCTGCATGGCTCCCCCTTCTGATTTCACAATTGCCTCTAATGCCCCTATTTGATAAACAACAAGATCATAAATTTCATTAGCTGATATATTTATTTCTCTTCTTCCAAAGCCTAGTACATCATTAAAGCCTGGATGTGCTCCAATCGCAACTTTATTCTCAAGCGCAAGCTTTACCGTTTTTCTCATGGTCGTTGGATCTCCAGCATGAAAGCCACAGGCAATATTAACACTTGTCACAAATGGTATAATCCCTTCATCATTCCCAATACGATAAGCACCATAGCTTTCTCCTAAATCACAATTAATATCAATAGACGACATAATGGCTCGCTCCTTCCACTTTTATATTCAACATTTAATGTATTTTCCTATCTATGGTGATTCTAGATAACCGACAGTTAAACCTGCTAATTTCTCAGTTTTCTTAAGTCTACAAAAAATGCGGTAGTCCTAAAAAAGAGGGACCACCGCATTTGAATTTCCATTAGAAGATTCTTCTTTAGACTATTATTTTCAACTAGGGCTGTTTCACCTTCTAATGTTTATTACTCTCTAATCTTTTCAATCTCATCTGCAACAAATTGAACTTGTGTTCCTACAATTACTTGAATGCTTGTTTTTCCCACTATATTGATCCCTGGTACACCGGTTGCTTTAATTTTCTGTTGATCAACAGCATCCATGTCCTTCACTTCAACCCGTAAACGTGTTACACAATTATCAACAGAAGTGACATTATTGTCGCCACCAAGACCTTTATAAATTTCAGAAGCCATCACAGCAAATTTATTATCTGTAGTCACTGCAACCTGATCTAATGATTCATTCACTAACTCATCATCTTCTCTTCCAGGTGTTTTAAAATTAAATTTAGTAATAAGAAAACGGAATAATGTATAGTAGATAACGGCAAATACTAGTCCTTGAACCATTAGCATATATGGATTATTTGCTAGCGGCAAACGTGAACTTAAGAAGAAATCAATAAATCCACCACTAAATCCGAAGCCTGCTGTCCAATGAAAACTTGCGGCAATAAAAAGAGAGAGACCTGTTAATGCTGCATGAACTACATAAAGGGCAGGTGCTGCAAACATAAATGCAAATTCAATTGGTTCTGTAACTCCTGTTATAAACGCTGCTACCCCTGCTGCAAGCATCAAGGAAGCCACTTGTTTTTTTCTTTTTGTTTTTGCAGTATGATACATAGCAAGCGCTGCTGCTGGAAGTCCAAACATCATCACTGGGAAGAAGCCCGCTTGATACATACCAGTTACACCTTTTACCCCATTATTAGACCAGAAATTATTAATATCGTTAATTCCTGCAATATCAAACCAGAATACAGCATTTAAGGCATGATGCAACCCTGTTGGAATAAGTAGTCGGTTAAAGAAACCATATATACCAGCACCAACTGCTCCAAGCTTACTAATTGCTTCACCAAAAGAAACAAGTCCTGAAAAAATTGCTGGCCAAACAAATAATAAAATGACGGAAATGATTAGCATCGAAACAGCACTAAGTATAGGAACAAGCCTTTTTCCGCTAAAGAAGGCAAATGCTGTTGGGAGCTGTGTCTTACTAAAACGATTATACAAAGCTGCAGCAACAGCACCTGCTAATATACCGATAAATGCATTTTCAATTTTAGAGAAAGCCAAGTTCACCTCTTCTACAGGAATCCCTTGTAACATTGCTACAGAAGCAGGAGATAGCAAAGTTTTCACAACCAAATAGGAAACTAAACCACTCATAGCGGATGCGCCATCTTTATCTTTTGATAACCCTAGCGCAACTCCTATTGCAAATAAGATTGCTATATTATCTAATATGGACGAACCAGCTTTAATAAAAAAGGATGCAATTGGGCTTTCGGCTCCCCATCCACTTGGATCAATTGCATAACCAATACCCATTAATAACGCTGCTGCTGGTAAAACAGCCACTGGCAGCATTAATGCACGCCCGAGCTTTTGTAAGTATGATTTCATTTAACTTCCCCCTAAAAATAATTAAATAAGTTAAAATAATGCCACCAACTACTGCTGTTTTATAAGATAAAATCTCTCTATTACTGTCTCTTTTTAGGCATCCCTCCTTTAAATAGTCATTCTCTAATTTTTTTGATAATACAATTGAATAGCATGCTTAATATGCCCGTCAGCTTCACCAAGATAATGAAGCGAATCCTCCTTTGTTCCACCTGTTAAAACACGAAAAATCGATACTTTCAAATTATGATCATTCTCTTTTAGTATTCTTGCAGCATCTGCCTCACTAAGATCTGTCGCATTCATCAATGTTTGTACAGCCCGATATACAAGCTTATTATTAATGAGCTTCATATCTACCATTTCATTGCGGTATACCTTCCCTACTCTCACCATTGATGCGGTTGATAGCATATTCAACACCATTTTTTGAGCTGTTCCCGCTTTTAAACGTGTCGATCCTCTAATAACTTCTGGACCTGTTATTGCTTCAATTCCATAATCACAAATAGAGGAGAGCATTGTACTTTCATTATTGCTTATCCCGATTGTCAAT
This sequence comes from Bacillus sp. T2.9-1, assembly GCF_950097965.1. Taxonomy (NCBI): domain Bacteria; kingdom Bacillati; phylum Bacillota; class Bacilli; order Caryophanales; family Bacillaceae; genus Bacillus; species Bacillus sp. T2.9-1. The sequence goes on along the minus strand of NZ_CATNHG010000079.1, from coordinate 13,938 downwards.
CCATTTCTTTCATTTCCATAATGAATGGCTGCAAGGACAAACGGGGTGGACCCACTAGCGGTCACACCAATTAATACATCTCTCGCTGAAAAATTATAATCTTCTAAGGTTGATTGTATAAGCTGTTCGTCATCTTCTGTCTCTTCTAAAGAGGTCCACATCGCCTCATAACCACCTGCTAAGATTCCTATCCAGCGATCCTCTTCAATCGAAAAAGTAGGAACAAGCTCAACAGCGTCTACTACTCCTAACCTTCCGCTAGTACCTGCACCAATCACAAAAATTCTCCCGCCAAGCTTCCATCGGTCTACAATTCCATCAACAGCTAAGGCAATCATTGGCAATGCTTCTTTTACCGCATTTGTAATTCCGCCATCTTCTTGGTTCATAAACTGAACAATTTCAAAAGAACTCCATTCATCTAATAACAGGCTTTTTTCATTACTGGTTTCTGTCGTTCTATGCTTCTTCATGATTGGGACCTCTTCATATCAATCACAAATTTATAACGATCGCCACGATAAATAGATTTAACATATTCAAAAGGCGTACCATTTTCCAAATAACTATATCGTTCCATCAATAATGCAGGTGCTCCTTCTTTAATCCCAAGAGGTATACTTTCATTTTTTTGAGACAAGGTTGACTCTATTGTCTGGGTGGCATGACTAATCTTTAATTGTAAAGTCTTTTCCACATACTCATAAATAGAACCATGCAAAGTTTCTTCCTGAAGCTCTTTAATCAAAGCTGTCGGAATATACGAGGTTTCAAGTGCCATAGGAATTTCATCTGCTATTCGCAAGCGACTAAACTCATAGACCATCTCTTCCTCTTCTATCCTTAATTTAGAAGCAACCCCTCTTGGACAAGGTATCGTCTTAAAATCTAAAATTTTTGTTTTCGGAGTTAGTCCTCTTGAACGCATATCTTCTGAAAAACTTGTCAGCCCAGAAAGCTCCTGTTCTACTTTAGGAGTAGCAACAAAAGTTCCTTTTCCTCTTTGACGAACAAGAACACCTTCTGCTACTAAATTATTTATTGCTTGACGTACCGTCATCCTGCTGATCCCGTACTTTTCGGAAAATTCCCGTTCTGAACTAATCGGATCCCCTGGTGTTAATTCTTTAATGATTTCTTTTATTTCCATCTCTAATTGATAATAAATGGGGATATGCGAATCTTTTATGATCAACTAAACACACTCCCTTTTTTTTCTTTTAAAATCGAAAGTGCTTCCTGATCAGCAATTACCGTAACATCCGGATGTTTTTTCAAAATAGATGCAGGTAGATTCTCGTTCACATCTGTTTGGAATAACTGATTTAAAATTGGAGCTTTTTTCACTCCGGAAACAAGTAACACGATTTGTCGACTTTTCATGATGGTGGATATCCCCATAGAGATGGCATGTGTTGGCACGTCTTCCATTTTAGTAAAATAGCGTGCATTTGCTTTTCTTGTAGAGTCAGCTAGTTTTACAATACCTGTAGTAGAAGAAAAAGAAGTCCCCGGCTCATTAAAACCGATATGCCCATTTTCTCCAATTCCTAAAATTTGCATATCTATTCCACCTACTGTTTCAATAAGCTTTTCATAATTTCTACCTGCCTCTTCATCGTGAACACTTTTGGCAGATGGCAAGTATGTTTGATTTTCTGGAATATTAATATGGTTAAATAATTGCTCTTTCATAAAATAGCTATAGCTTTGTGGATTGTCCTTTTCCAACCCAATATATTCATCTAAATTGAGTGTAATTACTTGCTCATAGGAAGTTTTATTTTGGGTGAAATCCTTCATTAAATATTGATACATACCTACCGGAGTACCACCAGTTGCAAGTCCTAAAACACTATTTGTCTTCGTTTGGACTTGCTCAATAATTATTTCCGCAGCTAATTTGCTCATTTCATCATAATTTTGTACTTCAATTAGTTTCATGCTGTTACTCCTCCATTTGAATAAACGATTTGTCCATTGCAAATTGTTAATGCAACTTGATTATTTTCATCTAATACGACTAAATCTGCATCCTTGCCTTTTGCAATACTTCCTTTTCTATCTAAAATTCCTATTTGCTTAGCTGGATTATAAGAAGCCATCTTTACTACATCCTGCAATGTACATCCTGTAAAATTCATCATATTATTGATAGCATCATTCATTTTTAGGGTACTTCCAGCAAGGGCACCATTTTCCAATAAAGCCTTCCCATCCTTCACAATTACCTTTTGTCCGCCTAATGAGGAAATACCATCGTCAAGCCATTTGGCACGCATACTATCTGTAATTAGAATGATATGATCAACACCCTTTTGGAAAAAAGCAAGCTTAACGATTTCTGGATGAATATGTACACCATCAACAATCATTTCTGCCACTAACTCTGAATGAAGCAAAGCTGCACCTGCAACTCCAGGATCACGATGATGGACGCCTCTCATGCCATTAAAAAGATGTGTAACATGATTAACTCCCGCTTGAATGCTTGATAGTACTTGATCGTAAACAGCATCTGAATGCCCCATTGATGGGACAATATTTTCACCCTTTAAATAGCGAACAAGTTCGAAGTTTTCATCTTCCTCAGGTGCCATTGTAACAAGCTTGATGTGATTTTGGGCTAGTCTTTGCCATTTTTTAAAAAGGGCTACATCAGGCTTTTTAACAGACTGGATTGGCTGCGCCCCTACTCTTTTTTCTGAGATAAACGGACCTTCCAAATGAATTCCGATTATTTCTGCTTTTCCAGTTTGATTAGCAGATCCGAGATACTGAGCAATAGTAGACAGCGCCTTTTCGATACTTTCTGCATCTTGCGTCATTGTCGTTGCTAAAAAGCTTGTTGTCCCTTCCTTTGGTAAAGTATCGGCCATTCTTTCTAAGGCATTCCATGACCCATCCATCGCATCTGCATCATTTGCTCCATGGATATGGATATCAATGAATCCTGGAATTAAATTCATCCCCATAGGGAAATCTATTATTCGCATATTACTCCAGTCTTCTTCATGAAAGGATTCCATTAAGCCTATCGTATCGATTTTTCCACCCTTTATTACCATATACCCTTTTGGAAAAATGCCTGATTCTGTGTAAATGCATAAGTTTTTTAAAACTAATTCCTGTTGTTCATCTGTTATCATGATTTCATTAATCCCTTCTAAAATTGATTTATCAACTATATATCTAGATGTCTAGACCAGTTATTCCGTTCCTTTATCATTATCACATATACTACTAAAAGTATGCCTAGAAAACTCTAAACTTGTCAGGAAATTTAACAAACTTTTTTTATTTTTAATAAACACACTGATCAGTAATCGCTTTCATAATGAATTATAATTTATTTCTTTTTCCCGAGTCAACCTTCATTTGTTCTTAAAAGGATAACCGCCGAAGCATAATGTTGCAAACTTCAGCTGTTATCACCTATTTTATCATTATTATATTCATACAGCTTACCTGAACGATAGGCATTCCTAAACCTGCCTTACACTTTCCCTATAAATGATTTCAAAACCAGATACTGTTTTCAATGGGGTATCCTCTCCTCTTATTAGACTAAGCATCTTCCTAGCGGCAAGGTTTCCAGCATCTTCATAAAAAAACTTAGCAGTGGTTAAGCCAGGATGAATCATTTCTGTCATTTCGTATCCTCCAAAACCAGTAATGGATAGATCATTCGGAATAGAAATCCCCATCGAATAAACCGCTTTCATTGCACCGATTGCAAGATTATCTGTAGCACAAACAATGATACTAGGACAGAATGTATTCATTATGTCATAAACAACGGAAGACGCTTCTACATTATTTCTATTTATTTCAAAAAATCTTACATCTATATCTGCTATATCCTCCAAACTTTTTTTAAAACCTTCTTTTCGATCAATTCCTACCGCAACATTTTTTTCATTGACTCCAAGAAATGCAATTCTTTTATGTCCCTGAGATAGAATATATTTCCCTACTTCATAGGCTGCTTCATAATCATTATGAATTAAACTATGAATCTCCTTATGCTGTTGACCGACAATTAGCACAGGAATATCTACTTCCTTTATTTTCGATAAGTGACGGTCCGTTATTTCCGTCGCTAATAAAATAATCCCTGCAACCTTTTGCCTTACTAATGAGTGAATATTTTCAATTTCTCGTTCTAAATCTAGATTGGAATGAGAAATAAGCATTTGATAATTCATGGTCTTTAATTCTTCATCTATTCCAATTAAGGTGCGCGAAGAAGCATATGAATCTAATCTAGGAACAATAGTCCCAATAATATTTGGTTTCTTTGCCTTTAAGCTTTGAGCAAATGCATTAGGCGAATAGCCCGTTTCTTTAATAATATGCTGTATTTTCCGTTTTGTTGCTTCACTTACAGAACCATCATTTAAATAACGAGATACCGTACTTTTCGCTACACCTGCAAGTCTTGCAATATCCCCAATTGTTGTCACCAATAAACCTCCTTATCTCTTACAAACCTTATTAATTAATCCCCTTACTTTTCCAATTAATACTATAGAAAGCCCTTTCATTTTATTACACTTATGTACTTGATTACATCTAGCTAGTTTCACTTTGGTCCCTTTTCTTTTCTACCTTTATTATACAGGATAATAATACAAACGTATTAACTATTTTTTCTATTTAGACGTATACTCTCCTGCTTGTTGATTCATAATGATTGCTAGTAGGAGTTTCTTTTAGGTTAATATGAAGGTAGGGAAACCAATGAAAAAGATATCATCTCTTCACAAAAATAAATATAACTTTGATTTATATCAAAGTGAAAACTATTTAAATCAGCCCCTTATCTCTGTCATTACACCCGTATATAATAATGAAAAAACAATCAAGCATACAATTGAATCTGTTTTAAATCAATCTATTATGCCGCAGATTGAATATATAATTGTTGACGATGGCTCTAAAGATCAGACTCGTTCTATCTTAAAAACGTTCGTTAAAGAACATCCCAATATTAAACTCGCCTTTCTTGCAAAAAACAGCGGTACCCCTGCTTATCCTAGAAATTTGGGAATCGAACTTTCAACTGCCCCCTATCTAACTTTTTTAGATGCGGATGATTGGTTTGAAAAAACTGGCTTAGAAAAGCTTTATAGTGTATTAAATGAAACAGATGATGACTATGTAGTGGGAAAAACAATTAGAGTTACTTCCAATAAAAGTGCCATTGTAGCAGAACATGAATCTTGGAAAGAAAGGAGAAGTATTCCCCCAACGAGTATCCCACATATTTTTCATCATTTAGGACCGAGAGCAAGATTAATGAAAGCCAGTATTGTTAAAGATAATCAAATTAAATTCCCTGAGATGAAATATGCGGAGGACAAGCAATTTTTCATGGAATTACTAACGAATTGCAAGAAAATCTCGACCACGAAAGCGATTATTTATTATTTAAATCGTTTAGATGAAAATAATGAGTCTTTGACTAAGCAAACAAATGTTTTAAATAAAATGCATTGTAATAGAAAAGTCATTCACTATTTTAAAAAGAAGGAGATGGATGCAGAATTAAAGAAAATGATTTTTAATCGACTTTATGAATTTGATTGCTTTAATGGTTTTATGAATCGATATCATACGCTAGGAAACGAGAACACTCAAACATTTAAGGGAAAAATAGATGAATTTTTAAAAAGAAAAGCATATATAGCAACCATGAAAAAAATATTACGTACGACTTCTTCCTTTGATTATGAAATCAGCGATCATTTTCATCATCCTTATAATGTTGTTTGTTATCAATTATTTCAGCAAAAGCGCTATAAAGATATTGAAACATTATTTAAATGGATGAACCAAGAAAAAAACAAAAAACATATTGTAAAAAAAGGTACAGCTTATTGGGCAACCCCTTTAAGTCAGCCCTATAACTATATTAAAGTTCCCATGTATGCAGAATTAGTAAATTGTGAATATACGAATGGTTTCTTCCGGTTCGATATTGGTATAGCCGGCGATTACCCGGAAGACATGGAACAGATACTTTTCCGTGACCGAAATAATATGCATAGACAGTATTTCTTTCAGATTGAACCATATGAAGGAGCTTTAAAAAGAATTATGATACCTGAAGCATTCTTTGCTTCTTTTGGGAAATCGGTCTATACCATTTATTTATCGTATCGAGATTATCATAAAGTACAGTTGCATATTCCCAATCCAAAACTTAGGCTAAAAAAACGCCAAACAGATAAGCATCATTTTTACAAAACGATTCATAATCATTTGGCGTTAAAGGTTCTTGGATAGACAAAATTAGTTTGATCCTAGTCGTCCACTCGCTTTCCATCAGGCGAGCGGGCGACTATCCAAAATTCTAATTTCCTTCTATAAAAACGGGAAGGAAATAGTCCATTATTTTCACTTTGTTTTTTGCAATGTTGCTACAAATCGTTGAAATGCTTTCTTTCCTTTGTCATCTCTTTTAAATACACCTGCATGATGCAAAATGGTCTCAAACACTATCCCTATTTCTTTTTGTAAGATGGAGTGTACATTTTTTCTTGTCATTTGCGGATTTTTTTCTTTAACAACCTTTGCCCAATTTAGATGTTTTATAATAGCAGGCTCGTCTTTGATGTTCACTTCGAAATCTGCTTGTAAAATTTTGTCTGCAAGCATGCTCATCTCTTCTTTTAAGCGACCTGGCAAGACTGCTAAGCCCATCACTTCAATGAGACCGATATTTTCCTGTTTAATTGCATGGACTTCCTCATGTGGATGAAAGATGCCATGTGGATGCTCTTCACATGTGCGGTTATTGCGGAGCACTAAGTCTATTTCAAAGAATCCATTTCGCATTCTAGCAATCGGTGTAATCGTGTTATGGCGAGTATCTGCTGTGTATGCAATAATATCTACCGTTTCATCACTATAACCCATCCATTGTTTTAATATATAATCAGATGCCTCTACTAATTCTTGTCTATCTGTTCCTTGTAATCGAAGAACAGACATCGGCCATTTGACAATACCTGCTTGAATAGAAGGAAACCGGTCCATTGTAAACGCTGTTTCTACTTCCGCCTTTGCCATCGGAAATTCATGAAATCCTCCTTGAAAATGCTCATGGGTCAAAATCGATCCTCCAACAATTGGTAGGTCTGCATTGGAACCTATAAAATAATGAGGGTATTGTTTGACAAAGCCTAGTAATCTAGCAAATGTATGTTTAGAAATTGTCATTGGTTCATGCTTCTCGGAAAAACATATAGCATGTTCCTTGTAATACACATATGGCGAAAACTGCAGAAACCACTGTTCCTCTTCTAACGTTACAGGTATAATGCGATGATTTTGTCTTGCAGGATGATTTACTCTTCCCGCATAACCAGCATTTTCTTTACATAGCAAACATTTTGGATAGGAGCCTTGCTTTACTTTTTTGGCAGCTGCAATATCTTTCGGATCTTTCTCTGGTTTTGATAAATTAATCGTAATCTCTAAATCCCCATAACCCGTTTGTGCCAGCCATTCTTCATTTTTGGCAATTCGATCGGTTCGGATATAATCCACCTTTTTCGAAAAATCATAAAACCAGCTCGTTGCTTGCTCTGCTCCCTTTTCTTTATATAGCCTTTCAAATCTATTATTTATTTCAGATGGCAATGGAACAAAGCAGCCCATTAATTTTGTATCCAATAAATCGCGGTAGGTAATCGTCGACTCTAGTAAGCGATTATTGTCTGCTGCCCAATCTATTATATTATCTAAAATAATTCGCAAATCTGTATCTGCTACTTCATTTTTTTCAGATGGAACAAAATCATCCAATTCTAGTATTTCGAGTAATTTATTTCGTACTACATCTATATCCCATTTATTTAATAACCCTGATTTTAGTCCATAATGAAGCAATTGTTCTACATGATGATAAATAGTTGTTGTCATCTACTATTGCTCCTTTCTTCTTAGTCATTCCCCATTATCTATCTTGATAGCCTTCTGGATTTTCCTGGAACCATCTCCATGCACTACCAATCATTTTTTCTAAAGAAGTATACTGTGGATTCCAGCCTAATTCTTCTTTTGCCTTTTCTGAAGAAGCAACTAATCGGGCAGGATCTCCTGCTCTTCTAGGTGCAAGCACAGTTGGGATAGGATGGCCGGTTACCTTTCTTGCTGCTTCCATTACCTCTTTCACAGTAAATCCAGTTCCGCTACCTAAATTGTATATCCCACTTGTCCCCTCTTTTTCCAATTTATCCAAAGCAAGTATATGAGCATTCGCTAAATCAGTGACATGAATATAATCTCTTATACATGTTCCGTCATGCGTATCATAATCATCTCCAAAGATGCTAATTGCTTCTCTACTTCCTAATGCCACTTGTAAAATAATCGGAATCAGATGTGTTTCAGGAAAATGATCTTCTCCTAATTTACCATCCATATGTGCTCCTGCAACATTAAAGTATCTTAGAGCAACAAAATGAATCCCATACGCCTCTTCCGTCCACTTTAACATTTTCTCAATCGCAAGCTTTGTCTCACCATATGGATTCGTCGGTGTAGTAGGATCACTTTCTTGTATCGGAAAATTCTTCGCTTCCCCATAAGTTGCAGCAGTTGACGAGAATACAATTTTTTTCACACCATTTGACTGCATTGCCTTTAAAAGCGACATCGCACCATATACATTATTGTCATAGTACTTCAATGGATTGTTTACACTTTCTCCTACTAAGGAGTCGGCAGCAAAATGGACAACCGCATCAATCGAATGTTTCTTAAACACAGCATCTAGGAATTGTGCATCTCGCAAATCACCAATATAAAGTGCTGCATTTTCTAATACGGCTGCTTTATGTCCTGTTTGGAGATTATCGACAACAACTACTTCTTCCCCTCTGTCTAATAGTTCAGACACCATATGACTTCCAATATACCCAGCACCACCACATACTAGAATTGCCATTTCTTACTCCTCCTCTTATTATTAGCTTCTACACTTCCACCATTTCTTTTGCACCATCGCCAACTTGAACAACATAAAAGTCTGCCTTTAATCCTGTCTGCTCTTCATATTTCGCCCCTACCGTTTCGATGAAGGCATCAATATATTTGTTGTTCACAATGCTGATTGTACAACCACCAAAGCCTGCACCTGTCATACGAGAACCTATGACACCTTCTTGTTCCCATGCTGCCTCCACTAAAGCATCCAATTCTTTCCCAGTAACTTCATAATCATCCCTTAAGGAGACATGGGATGCGTTCATCAATTGTCCAAATCCCGCAATATCGCCTTCTTGTAGTTTCTTTACCGCCATAATAGTTCTGGCATTTTCATATACAGCATGCTTTGCTCTTAATCGATCAATATCTTGCTTAATGAAATGAGCATTTGCATCAAATTCCTCCTTAGTTAACTCTCCAAGCGAACGAATATCTAGCTCTTCCTGCAAGTCTTTTAGTGCTCTCTCACATTCCCCTCGTCTCTCATTATATTTAGAATCAGCAAGCCCCCTGCGCTTATTGGTATTTGCAATAATTAGTGACGCATCTTCTAAATCGAGTGGACTGTAGGTATAATCAAGCGTATCGCAATCTAGTAAAATAGCATGTTTTTCTTTTCCCATTCCAATTGCGAACTGATCCATGATGCCACAGCTTACACCAATAAACTCGTTCTCTGCCTGCTGACACATTTTCACTAGCGAAATTCGATCAATCGCAAAAGAGTAGATCTCATTTATCATGATAGCTGTTACTACTTCAATAGAAGCAGAGGACGATAGGCCTGCACCATTTGGTATTGCTCCTTCATATAAAACATCAAATCCAGAATCTAGTTTATATCCATGTTGTGCAAGTATTGCAATAACTCCTTTTGGGTAATTCGCCCAATCATCTCCTTGATCGTAGACTAGATTATCTAAGGATATCTTTATCACACCTAAATTGGAAAAATTGGTAGAATAGAATTGAATCATTCTATCATATCTTTTTCGAACAATTGCTGTTGTTCCAATGGATAAGGCACAAGGAAAGACATGCCCTCCATTATAATCTGTATGTTCTCCTATTAAATTCACACGTCCTGGTGCAAAAAAAGTACGTATTCTTGTTTCCCCTTCGTTAAAAATATCAGTAAAAGTTGTATATAGGTTATTTGCCATTTGTGTCTCTCCTTTATATATGAACGATTATTTTCCCTCTCGTTATCAATAATTTATTGAACCGTTTACATTTTTATTTTATGCTTCAAACCGTTCTCTCTCAATGGTAAAATAAGAAAGGGAAAAGGGTAATATTTTGCTATTCAGCAGAAAAATTTCTGATAAAATTAATATTAGCTCAAATTACCATTCATCTATACAGGCAAGTATCTACCTATGTTATCTCGACTTAGAAAGGGGCTTTCTCATTGCCTAAAAAAGATAATAATGTATTTGCATACAGATTTACGGAAAAAATTACAAAAGAGGTTGCCCAAATTTGGTCGATTGGATGGGAAAATCAAACATCTTATCTTTATAATTGGAAAGGAAAAAAGCGTAAAGAGGATAGCATGTATATTTTCCAATATACTATTTCTGGAATGGGAGCAATTGAAGTTGGAGGAAAAGATCATCGATTAACCGCTGGAAAAGCATTTCTGATTGATATTTCAGAGGAATACAGATATTATCTACCACAAAATAGCGAGCAATGGGAATTCATTTTTATTACTTTATATGGGGAATCGGTAAAAAAATGCTGGCATTCCTTCACAGAGAATAATCAATTCATTATCCAATTAGCTTCTGATTCTAGACCCATACAGCAGCTTCTTCACATTTATCAATTAGCAAATGAGAAGAATATAACGAATGCGTACCAAGCATCTAGTCTTGCTTATTCCTTTATAATGGAAGTGTATCAATACAAGAAGAATATGGGAGACATTCCATTGCCTGAAAGTATATTAAATGCAACATTATTTGCGCAAAATCACTATGATAAACCAATTGGTCCTGATGATATGGCTGAGGCAGCCAAACTTTCCCGCTTCCATTTTACCCGTTTATTTAAAAAAGTGCTTGGGATTACACCTATCCAATACTTAACAAATATCCGGATAATAAAAGGGGCAGAGCTATTATATCAAACCAAATATTCCATTGAGGATATTTCCGTTCAGGTAGGCTTTGCAAATGCAAACTATTTTACGAAGGTGTTTCGAAAATCAACGGGCATGACACCTGGAGAATTTCGAAAGAAGAATATTCGTCCAAGCGAAGATATTCTTCTTTAATACTTATTTTTCATCAAACATTTCCAGGCTGAACATTCCTTTTTCATAAATGAAGTTCAGTTTCTTCCCTGGTGTTAGCATATTTTCCAGAATATCTTTTGAAGCTTGGAGAGCAATAGACATTCGATTAAACTGTTCTTGCTCCTCTTCTTGCAATGTATCCGAATTTTGACATAAAATTGCTTCCAGTTGGTTTTGATAATGGAGTATTTGATTATAAATAGTCTCATACATCGTTTCCATTTCGTTATTCATTCAAACAGCTCCTTACACTTAGGATGGTTTCATCTTAGCATATTTTTGCTTTGTTTTTACACTATTTAGAGCAAAAATGTATAGCTAACCCTTATATATAGACAATCAAATTCAACCAGCCTCTAAAGGAAAGCAAATTAATTTAAAATAATACATGAAAACAGTTTCAAAATTAATATATATCCTTTAAAATATAGATAAAGAATTTTTTTTCTATATAAAATGTTTTCTATGAAATATTTTTTACATTTTTCCATATAAAGGAGTTTTTATAATGAGTTCAACATCCCTATATTTAGGTGTAGACATTGGCACAACAAGTACAAAATCTGTTCTATTTGCTGAAGCTGGCAAAGTCTTAAGCATGCATCATGTAGAATATCCACTACACAGCCCTGCACCTGCAATTGCCGAACAGGATCCTGAACAAATTTTTCAGGCTGTATTAGAAACAATGAACACAGCTATTCAAAAAGCCAAAGTGGATGCAAAGAACCTAAAATTAGTTTCCTTCAGCTCTGCCATGCATAGCGTTATTGCATTAGGCGAAAATGGAAAACCATTAACACGTTGTATTACGTGGGCAGATAGTCGTGCTTCTACTTGGGCGAAAAAAATCAATGAGGAGCATAATGGCTTAGACATATATCGCAGAACGGGAACACCAATTCACCCTATGTCTCCTTTAGCCAAATTAACATGGCTAAGAAATGATCAACCAGACATTTTTACAAAAGCAACTAAATTTATTGGCATAAAGGAATATATATTCTATCGCTTATTTGATGAGTTTGTTATCGATTATTCTATTGCTTCTGCGACTGGAATGTTTAATCTTGAACAGTTAAATTGGGATCAGGAAGCTTTAGAAGTTGCTGGTGTAACTCCTGAGCAGTTGGCGAAGCCAGTTCCTACTACTCATTATTTAACAGGGCTTAAGGATAAATATGCTAAAGAGATTGGAATTCCTGCAGAAACTCCATTTGTTGTTGGGGCAAGTGATGGTGTTCTTTCTAATCTGGGAGTAAATGCTATTGACCCTGGTGTAGTTGCAGTGACAATCGGTACAAGCGGAGCGATTCGGACTGTAACCGATAAACCAGTCACAGATCCTAAAGGAAGAATCTTTTGCTATTGCTTAACAGAAGATCACTGGGTAGTTGGCGGACCTGTTAATAATGGTGGAATGACTTTCCGTTGGGTTCGTGATGAATTAGCCTCTTCGGAAGTTGAAACGGCAAAAAGACTTGGAATTGATCCATACGAAGTTTTAACAAAGATTGCTTCCCGGGTCACACCTGGTGCGGATGGTTTATTATTCCATCCATATCTAGCTGGAGAAAGAGCGCCTTTATGGAATTCCAATGCAAGAGGATCTTTCTTTGGACTCGGATTACATCATAAAAAAGAACATATGGTAAGAGCTGTATTAGAGGGAGTTATCTTAAATCTTTATACGGTTATGCTTGCCCTTCAAGAAGTTATTGGAGCACCAAAGCAAATTCAAGCAACAGGTGGATTTGCCCGTTCCGAACTATGGAGACAAATGATGGCAGATATTTTTGATCAAGAAGTAGTCGTTCCAGAAAGCTTTGAAAGCTCTTGTCTTGGTGCTATCGTTTTAGGCATGTATGCATTAGGGGAAATTGACGACTTTTCCATTATGAAACAATTAGTCGGTAGTACACATTCCCATCAGCCAATTCAAGAAAATGTTGACATTTATCAAGATTTAACAGCTATTTATATCCGTATATCTCGAGCATTAGAGCAAGAATATGATGCAATCGCATCGTTTCAAAATAAATGGGTGAAATAACCTTTGAAAAAGATGTCTACAGTTAGTAAGTAGCTAAAGGAACTGGGAGAAAAGATTACATTGTAGTCTTTTCTCTTACAATATTATTTGTACACCAAATGACATGGCAAAACGCTCGGACCTCCAATCATTTTGCCGTTTTTTTACATGCTACTCACCTAAAAAAAGGCACAATATCCTTATGAGGTTCCATGTGCTAGTTCGTTTATGTGTCTTTCTCTTCTACTCCCATATTTTATTCATTAATAATACGGGTATAATTCAATCTATTGTTGAAAATTAAAGATCTTCAATTAATAGTTTCATTGCTAATCCACTAAACTCCGATAGTTATGAGTCCCTTCTTTTTAATTGAACTACCCGTCAACTTCTAGATTAATCCTTCTTAAACTTAATTACGATCACTAGTGTTGCATTAATTTAATTTCACTATTAAAAATACTCGAAATGTTCACTTTTATTATTTTATGCATAGAAAAAGTCCTTTATAATGGATAAGTCAGGTGGTAACCCGTCCAAATCCACTAAAAAAGGACCAATCTCATGGACAAGATTACACGAAAAACTTCATTTGGACAATGGT